>JAPLTR010000083.1 GCA_026398065.1 Verrucomicrobiota bacterium
CACCGCGTCGCCGAGCCCTGCGTCGGCGATGCGATTGCGATATTCGGCCGGGTCCTCGGCGCGCCAGTAAAGCTCCCGGCCCGCGCGCCCTCCGTCCCACTCGGTGTAGCGCCATTGCTCGGCGATCACCGTGCGCCCGAGCACATCCGTCTTCCGCGCGGTGTCGTAGTGAAAAACCATGCTGGCGGCCGGGCCACGGCCCGCGCCCGCCCGGCCCTCCATCAGGCCCACGAGCGACTTGCCTTCGAGTCCCGGAGGCGGCGGCACGCGGCCCAGTTCCGCCAGCGTCGGATAGACGTCCAGCAGTTCCACCGGCGTCGTGATGACCCGGCCGCGTGGCACACCCGCCCCCGCAATGAGAAGCGGCACGCGCGTCGAGGCATCGAACGCGCTGAGCTTGGCCCACAGGCCGCCATGGTCGCCAAGATGAAACCCGTTGTCCCCGAGCAGCACGACCACCGAGCTCTTCCAGAGGTCGAGGCGCTCCAGCTCGTCGAGCCGCATGCCGACGTGCGAGTCGGTAAAGGAAATGCACGCGTAGTACCCGCGGATCGCGTCCAGCCGCGAGTCCGGCTGCGCGAAGCCGGAGAGCTCGGTCTGCATCGCGATCGGTGGGATTTCACGCACCGCCGGCTCCGCCGGCACCGTGATCGCGCCCTTCGGATACAGGTCGAAAAACGCCTTGGGCGCCGTCCACGGCAGATGCGGCTTGTGAAACCCCGCGGCGAGGAAGAACGGCTTTCCGACCGCGCTCTTCTCCCGCATAAGGCGTAGGATGGTGCGGACGTTTTTGCCGTCCCGCGTGCGCGCCCCGTCAGTGCTCAGCACGTGCGAGGCGGGCCGCCCGTCCCCGGCGCTGTCGCCGCTGCCATAGCGCGACTCGATCGCCGCCTTTTCCTCGGGATCCTCGGGCGGGCCGTCCTCATAAAAATCCCAGGACGCCGCGTCGCTCATCCGGGCGCTGTGAAACACCTTCCCCGCCCCCGCGCTGTAGTGGCCGCGCTCGCGGAAAAACTGCGGCAGCATCACCGCCTCCGGCAGCGCCGTCCGCGCCGCGGTGTTGAGGACGTACACGCCGCTCGTCTCCGGCCGGCGGCCGCTGAGAAACGACACCCGGCTCGGATTGCAGAGCGGATACTGGCAGTAGGCGCGGTCGAAGCGCACGCCGCGCGCCGCCAGCCGATCGATCTGCGGCGACTTCACCTCGCCGTTGCCATAGCAACCCAGCGAGAGATTGAGGTCGTCCACCACGATCAGGAGCACATTGGTGGCCGGCGGCATCGCCGCGGCCGCCAGGACGTTCGTGCCGGACCACCACGCCAGCGCCGCCCAAACCGCGAATCGTAGTAAATTCATGAATACAGATATGCCGCGCGTCACTTGAACTTGGCCAGCAGATCCTCCACCGCCCGCGCGGTGTAGTTCTCCCCGCCGCCCTTGGGGGCCGGAGCCGCCATGATGGCCTCGAGGGCCGGCTTCAGCACCGGGGCGGGCCCGCCCTTGATGCGCGCCGCGACATTGACCGCAAACAGCCGTTCCGTGGGGTCCTTCGCCTCTGCCAAACCCAAGCGGATCACCTCCCACGCCGCCGGGTCGTTTCGCCGCCCGAGCACCGCCTCGGCCGCGGCCAGGCGCACGACCAAGTGTTCATCCTTGAGGAGCGCGTCCATCGGCTCCGGCAGCGCCGCCGCGCGCAGGGCCGCCACCGCGCCCCAGTAGCGCAGTACCGCCTCCGGCGCGCGGAGCGCCTGGTCCACCGCCCCCGCGGCGGGCTGAGCCGTGAGCTGGAGCGCATCGAGCTGATCGAGGATGCGCGCGAGCGGGTAGCGTTTCTCGTCGGCGGCGACCGCGGCCGGCGAACCCTCGCCCGCCCACGCGATCATCAGCGGCTCCGGCATGAAGCCCGTGTCGCGCGACCTGAGCAAATGCGCTCGCAGCGCCGCCCGCAGGCGCAGGAGGTGTGGCCGCGCCGCGGTGTCGGCCGCGAGGTTCTTCACATTGTCGGGATCGCTGGCGCAATCGAAGAGCTCCTCCGCAGGCTTCGGCTCGAAAAACGCACGCTGGGCGGCGTTCAGTTTTCCGTCCGCCGCGAGCTTCGCCCACTCGCTCATCGAGGGCTGCTTCCAGAGGAAATCGAGGTGCTGGCCCCACGGCTGGCTGGGATAGTAGTTGCGGATGTAGCGGTAGCGTCCGTCGGTCACGGCGCGGGCCAGATCGTAGCGCTCGTCCATGCGGTCGCGAAACATGAAGGTGTACTCCGGCGCCGCCGACCGGGCGGCCCCGGCAAACGCCCGGCCCTGAAACTGCGCGGGCAGCGCCACGCCCGCGAGGCTCAGGACCGTCGGGGCCAGGTCGATCCAGTTCACCAGTTCCGGACTGTGCGAGCCCGCCGCCGCCGGCGCCAGGTGCTGGTATTTTTTTGGGAAATGCACGACGAGCGGCGGATGGGTGCCGTTCTCGTAGAGAAACCGTTTGCTGCGCGAGACCGCGCCGCCGTGGTCGCCGTAGTAAAAGACAATGGTGTCCTCCGCGAGGCCGTCGGCCTCGAGCTGCTTCAGGATCTGCCCGAGCGCGGCGTCGGCGCGCGACACGCAGTCGTAGTACTGCGCGATGTCCGCGCGCACCGCGGGTGTGTCCGGCAGATAGGCCGGTACGCGCACCTTCGCGGGATCGGTCGCCGAGGGCTCGCGCTTGTGCAGGTGGCTCTCGTGCGACTGCTCGAAATTGAAGATCGCGAAAAACGGCTGGTCCTTGGCGCGGTGACGCCAGTGGGCGTTCTTGTTGTTCTCGTTCCAGGCCGCCGCCCACGAGGACGATGTGTTGTAGTCGGTCTTGGCGTTGTTGGTGGTGAAATAGCCCGCGGCCCGGAGAAATTCGGGAAAGAATTTCACGTCCGCCGGGAGCGCCCGCTGGCTGCGCATGTGCTGCGTGCCCAGGCTGCTGGCGTAGCGCCCGGTGATGATGCTCGAGCGCGTCGGCGCACAGACCGCCGAGGTCGAGTACGCGCGGTCAAAGGTGATGCCGCCCGCCGCGAGCCGGTCGACGTTGGGTGTGCGCGCCAGCGGGTCGCCGTACGCACCGACGGTGGTGAAGACATTGTCCTCGCTGACCACCCAGAGGATGTTCGGACGGTCCGCCGCGCGCAGGGCGCACGCGAACACGAGGAGGGAAATAGCCGCGAGCCGGCGGGACAGGGAATTCATGGAAAACAGGTGTGGAGATGGTTAGTCGCCGCTGTCGGCCTTCTTCTTCGCCCCGTTGGCGGGGTTGGCGGGATTCGCGGGCCACTGGACCACGTTCGCCCGTTTCGCCCACGCCGTGTAGCTTGCGGTCATGGCCTGCACCCGGGCGGGCTCCTGGGCGGCGAGATCGTGCTGCTCCGCGCGGTCCTTCGTGATGTTGTAGAGCTCCCAGCCGGTCGGAAATTTCGAGACTAGCTTCCACGGGCCTTCGCGCACCGCGCGATTCCCCTCATGCTCCCAGAAAATGGGCTGAGTGCGCGAGAGCGACTGCCCCGCCAGCGCCGGGCGCAGGCTGACGCCCTCCAGCGGCGTGATCGTCTCGCCCTTGAAACTCGCCGGATACTTCGCGCCCGCGAGATCGACACAGGTCGCCATCAGGTCGATGAGATGACCGGGCTGGGCTTCCAGCTTGCCGCGGCGCGCCGTCGCAACGCCCGCGGGCCAGTGCACGATAAGCGGCGTCGAGATCCCGCCCTCGTGCACCCAGTGCTTGTACTCGCGAAACGGCGTGTTGCTGACATTCGCCCAGTCGCGCCCGTAGGCGACAAACGTATCCGCCGGCCCCGGCATCACCCCGTAGCCGCCGCGCACCGGATAGCCGTCGCGGGTCTGGTCGGGCCGGCTGCCGAACTGCTGCGCATCCCTGCCCATCGGGGGCAGCGAAGGCGCCGCGGCCCGCGGCGTAAACGCCCCCACCCGCCCGTTGGTCTCGGCACACGCGCCGTTGTCCTGCAGGTAGCAGATCACGGTGTTGTCGTACTGCCCGGTCGCCTTCAGCTCCGCGACGATCCGGCCCACGCCCTCGTCCATCGTCGTCAGCATCGCCGCGTACACCTCCATGCAGCGCGCCTCAAATTCTTTGTTTTTAACTGCGTCCCAGTTGCCCGCCTGTGGGGCGAGTTCGCTGCCGGCCTCGACCAGGCCGAGCTGCTTTTGCTTCGCCCAGCGCGCGGCGCGGATCGGCGCGTAGCCCGCATCGTAGCGCCCCCTGTACTTCGCGATGTCGCGCTCCCGCGCGTGCATCGGCCAGTGCGCCGCCGTGTACGGCACGTACAGGAAAAACGGCTCCGCCGCGTGGTCGCGCCGGTGCTCGCGGATGAACCTCGCCGCGTGGTCGCTGATCGCGTCGGTGTAATAGTATTCGGCCGGCTGATACTCCGGATCGTTGACGGCGGTGATGAGCGTGTTGTCGCGGACCAGCGAACTCGGATCCCAATAGCTGCCCGCCCCGTGGATCGTGCCATAGTAGCGGTCAAAACCGCGCTGGAGCGGCCAGTTCTTCTGGTTGGTCAACACCTCGGCCTTGTCCCCGGGCGTCACATGCCATTTGCCGACCGCATAGGTCCGGTAGCCTGCGGGCTTGAGCACCTCCGCAATGGTCAGACTCTTGCGATTGAGGTCGCCCCGGTAGCCCTCGATGCCGTAGTCGCCCATCATGTGGCCGATCCCGGCCTGATGCGGGTAGAGCCCCGTCAGCAGCGAGGCGCGCGTCGGGCAGCACCGCGCGGTGTTGTAAAACTGCGTGAAGCGCACGCCGCCCGCCGCGAGCGCATCGAGATTGGGTGTGGCGATTTCACCCCCGTAGCAGCCGAGGTCGGAGAAACCGACGTCGTCCGCGAGGATGATGATGACGTTGGGCCGGTCGGCGGCGCGGACGTCGCCGACGGCCGCGACCAACGGAAGCAGTGGGAAAAACAAAACCAGGTTTCGAAGGTACATGGACGGGGTTGGGGAAAAGGAAAAGCCGGGGGCCATCGGGCCCGCCGGCTTCAATCACTAGCCGGGCGCGGCGAGCCAACGCGAGCCCTCAAAGTTTCGCGGCCGCGCCGGGTTTCGCACCCTGCCAGCCCTTGCGCCACTGTGCCATCAACTGCTGCACCAGCTCCGCCTTGCCGGGGGCGTTCGCAATGTTGGTGTTCTCCTGGGGGTCGAGCTGATGGTCGTACAGCTCGATCGCATCGACCTTCTCATGGTCGGTACGGCTCACCCACACCGTGAAGCGGTAGCGGTCGGTGCGCATGGAGTAGCCCATGAGCGGACCGGCCCCGGATTTTCCGGCAGCGCGCGGATACTGGCTGAACGCCGCGGATTTCCACGGGCGCGTGGGATCGTCAAGAAGGGGCTTGAAGCTCACGCCTTCGAGATGCGAGGGCAGCGGGAGGCCCGCGAGGTCGGCCAAGGTCGGGTAGATGTCCACGAACTCAACAATGGAGCGCGTGTGCGCGCCGGCGTTCTTCATGCCGGGCACGGAAAGAAGCAGCGCGGTGTTGGTGTCGTTCTCGGAGTTGCTGTGTTTGCACCAGGCATCGTGCTCTCCAAGCTTCCAGCCGTGGTCGCCCCAGAGGATCACGATGGTGTTTTTCCGCAGGTCGAGGCGGTCGAGTTCGTCGAGCACCTTGCCGACCTGCGCGTCCATGTAGCTGATCGCGGCATAGTAGCCGTGCTTGAGCTGGCGCGCGAGGTCGTCCGGGATCGAGCCCTCGGGGATGCCGTAATAATTGCGGAGCTCGCCGCCGGGCAGAATCGCGTAGTCGGGCGAGTCCTTCGCGCGAAATTTGTTGGGCGCGAGTTCGATCTTCGCGGGATCATAGAGGTCCCAGTACTTCTTGGGCGAGACGAACGGCAGGTGCGGCTTGATGAAGCCCACCGCGAGGAAGAACGGCTCCTTCTTCTTGCTCATATCCTGCAGGGTGGAAACCGCGAGCTCCGCCACCTTGCCGTCTTGGAACGTGTTGTCCGGCACGTCCGCGCCCTCGAAGGCGGGACCGCGGATGTTCCTCTGGTTCGGGGCAGCATCCGCCGCGGCGGCCTTGCCCTTAGCCTTCACCTTGCCCTTCCCTTTTCCCTTGGCGGCGGGCACGTTGTCGCCGTCGGGGTCGACTCCGTAGCGCCGCTCGTTGAGCTTTACGTTTTCCGGCAGGGCGTAGGTATCCGCCTTGGGCGTACCCCACGGCACCGACCAACTCGCCGGATCGTCGAGGCTGCCATGATAGATCTTCCCCATTCCCTGTACGAAGTAGCCGTTGTTCTTAAACAACTGCGGCAGCGTCACCACATTCGGCAGCGCGTCGCGGAAATGGGTCACGAGGTCCCAGACCTTGGTCGTGTCGGGGCGCGTGCCGGTCAGGATGCTCGAGCGCGTGGGCGAGCAAACTGCCTGTTGGCAGTAAGAGCGGTTGAAGGTGATGCCCGACTTCGCCAGTCGGTCGAGGTTCGGGCTCTTGACGTAGTTGAAGCCATAGGCCCCGAACTCGGGGCGGAGGTCGTCGACCGCAATGAAGACAACATTGGGCCGGTCAGCCGCCCGGACGAGACCGAGGGCAATGAGGCCGAGCACAAGGCGAAGGACAGATTTCATGGGGAGGGTATTCTAAAAAATGATGTGTTGCGGATACGGTAAGCGTTCGGGCGCGGCTCAGATCGCCTTGTTTTTCTTTTTTGCGCGCTTCTCCTCGCGGGCGGAGTGCCGGCCAGTGCCGTCCCCGTCGTCGACGAAACCGCCGGCCGGGTTGAGCTGATCGAGCGCCGCCTGCAGGCGCTGACGGGCGGCGATGGCGACCGGATCCTTGGTGTCCGCCGGGACGGCCTTCTCCGCAAACGGCGCGCCACTCATATCGTAAAGCTGTCCGGCCTCCGTGAGCTTCCAACCGGCCTCGCGCGTGTACCACTGCTTGGCCAGTTGCAGATAGACCCAGGAGCGCGCCTGCCCCGGTTCACCGCGGATCGAGCCGAGAAAACTGCGTCCGTCGATGGTCTTGCCCTCGGGCAGCTTGGCACCGGCGATCTCGGCAAAGGTCGGCACAAAGTCGGTGGAATCGATCATGTCCTCGCGCACCTTGCCGGCGGGCGTGACGCCCGGCCAGTTGACGATCAACGGCTCCAGGCTGCCGCCCTCGAGCATCGAGCCCTTGGCGCCATCGAGACGGCGACCGCCAATCATGGCGCGGTCCGCGCGGCCGTTGGCCGTGCCGTTGTCGCCGAAAAACACGATCATGGTCTTCTCGCGGAGTCCCTGGCGCTCCAGTTCCGCGATCAGTTTGCCGACGAGTTTGTCCATGTAGGTCACGTTGTCGGCGTACACGTCCTTGCTGTCCGGGGCGCTGTCCGGCGTGGGCAGGATCTCGGTGTGGACGTGCGACAGGGAGTAATAGAGATAGAAGGGCCTGTCGTGGTTCGCCGTGATGAAATCCACCGCCACCCGGTGCATCACGTCCGGCAGGTATTCCTTGTCCCGCAGCGGAGTCTGCTTGCCGTTGAGCAGGTAGTTCTTCCCCGTGTCCTGGGTGTTCCAATACACGCCGCTGCCCTGAAATTTCAGATACTGGTCAAAGCCGAACTCCGCGGGTCCCAGCGGCAGCTGGCCCCACTTGCCCACCGCCGCCGTGACGTAGCCCGCCTTCTTCAGGATGGCCGGCATCATCGTCTCCGCCGCCGGGGTGAAGCGTCCGGTCGCGTCCTGGTTCGTGGCGCCCGTGCGAAACAGGTACCGTCCGGTCAGGATGGTCGCGCGCGAGGGGCCGCAGAGCGACGGCGTGTAGGCGTGCGTGTACCGCGTGCCCCCGCGCGCCAGCGCGTCGATGTTCGGCGTCTTGTAGTTGTCCGCCCCATACGCGCTCACTTCGCCGACCCCGTAGTCGTCCGCGAGGATGAAAATGATGTTGGGCTTCGCCGGCGCGGGCGCGGCCTGGCTGAGCGCGACCGGCGCCAGCAGGCCGGCGAAGACAACGAGTGCAGGAAGAAATTTCATGAGCGGGGGAAGGTGCGGCAGATTCGGCGGAAATCGGACCAGAAGCTGGGAAGGTTGGCTGAAAAGATGGGGTCTGGCCTTTCGATGGCGGGCGTCGCGCCCAAGGCCACCGGTAGGTCGGTCCATGAAATCGGCCGGCGGTCGCGAAGCAAAGGTGCGTTCACTGGCATTGTTGAGTAAATTCCTCCGCCCCATGGCGGGCTTCCCTTCCTCCGCCGACCTGCTTCGATGCCCCGCATGACAGCGCACAAGTCGGACAAGCGGCCGGGGCCGGCCGGGTCGCCCCCCCGCGTCTCCATGCGGGAGGTGGCGGCCCTCGCCGGCTGCTCCCGCTCCGCCGTGTCTCTCGCGCTTGCCGGACACCCCAGCATCCCGCCCGCCACGCGGGACCGCGTGCGCAGCGCCGCCCGGAGGCTGGGCTATCGCAAGAACCCGCTCGTCGCCGCCCTGATGAGCGTCCGCCGGACCCGCGCGACCGAGGCCACGACCCACGCCTCGCTCGCCTTCCTCACCTCGCACGTGGCCCCCGACTCCTGGCGGCAGGCGGCAACGCACGTCCGGTTTCATGCGGCCGCGGTCACACGCGCCCGGGAGCTGGGTTTCAGCCTCGATGAGTTCTCCCTCGGCGATCCGGCGCTCCGCCCGGAACGCGTCGCGGCCACCCTCCAGGCCCGCGGGGTCCACGGCCTGCTGATCGCCCCCCTGCCGGGCGAGCAGACCACCCTCCAGTTTGACCTCTCGGAGTTCGCCGTCGTCGGGCTGGGAACCAGCGTGCAGTCGCCGCTGATCGACCGGGTCGCGGACGATCACTTTCACGGCGCCCAGCTGGCGTTCCAGCAATGCCTCGCCCTCGGCTACCGCCGCATCGGCCTGACCCTGGCGGCAAATGTCAGCCGTCGCCTCGAAAACCGGTGGTGGTCGGGCTTTCTCGTCGCGCAGCAGCAGATGCCGGTGCGGGCGAGATTTCCGGCGTTGATGCCGGAAACGCGCGAGGAAATCCCGCCGCGGCTCAACGCGTGGATCGCCCGGCATCGCCTCGACGCGGTCATCTTCTCGATCCGCCACGAAGCGACGCTCGCCGGCGCCCCGGCCGCGGTGGGACTGGTCTCCCTCTCGGTCCACGACGGCAGCGGCCAAGTGGCCGGCGTCCGCCAAAACGAGCGCCGGATCGGCGAGGATGCCATCGACCTCCTCATCGGGAAACTGCACCGGTGGGAAACCGGGCCCTCGTCGCCGCCCCGGCTCCACCTGGTCCGCAGCGAATGGAGCCCGGGACTCAGCGCGCCCGGCGCCGGCCAAAAGCGCCGCGCCCTGATCTGAGTGGACGGCGTCAGAACCGCACCGTCAGGCTCGCGTCCACCTGCAACGGCACAACGTAGTTGTAACGGTAGACATTGGCCCCGCTCACCATGGTCGTGAAGCCCGCCTTGCGAAGTTTGTTGTTCTCCAAGTCGATGAGATTGCGGAAACCCAGGCGCACGCGGACCTGCTGCCGCCAGATTTTTTGGTCGCGCATCACGTAGGCGTTCACGAGATGCGTCGCGCCGCCCACCAGTTCCTGGCCGTTGGAGATGCCAAACAGATAGTCGTCGCGCCAGCTGCCGTTCATGCCGATGCGCACGCCGCGCAGCACTTCCGCCGCCGCCCGCTGAAAGGCGTAGTCGATCACCCAGCTCGCCGACCACGGCGAGCCGCGGGCGCCCGTGGGCTTCGTGTCGATGTCGAGCGAATCGAGGAGGTTCTTCGCCTCGTTCAGCAGCGCCGCGCTCTCGTTGCCCCGGGCCTTGGCCGCCTCGTAGTACCCGCGGAACGAGCCGAGGTCGGGCTCGCCGAGCACCTTCGTGCGGGCGACGGTGAAGCGAAGCTGGAGCCCCTTCATCGGTCGCAGGTTGATCGTCGCGTCTGCGCCCTGCGAATGCTCCGTCGACTTGTAGTAGCGCGCGGCGCTCGCGGTGCCTTCCTCGGCGTACTTGTAACCGGGGCTCCCGGGGAGGACGTTGTTCGGATTCATCAGGTCCTCGATCTCGGCCGTGGTGAAATCGATGCCGGTGACCCCGTTCCAGCTCAGCGCGACGTTCTGGCGGTCGATCTTGAAGACGCCGAGATTGATGTTCCCGCGGTCGCCCCAGAAACTGCCCTTGAGGCCGACTTCCTTCGTGACGCCAGTGATCGGGCCGAACCGCTCGCGGTCAAAGGTCCGCAGTCCCTGGAACCGGAACGACTCCGAGTAGACGCCGTAGAAGTTGATGTCCTTCGTCAGCCGCACGGTCAGGCCGCCGGTGAGACTCGTGTTCTCCAGGTGGAGGGCCTTGTTCTCGACGTATTCGCCGGGCAGCGCGTCCTCGTGCTTCGGCGGCGGGACCTCCTCGTTGTAACGACCGAACGTCCGGACGCCGTTGTATTCATAGGTCCGGTTCCAGTCGTGGCGCAGGCCCGCGAGCGTCTGGATGCGACCGCCGAAATAGTTGCCGCTCGCGGAAAACGACGCCGCGTAGGCCTGGCGCCACTCCGTGCCGTCGGTCGGGCTCGTGCCCGAGGGGAACGAAGCCAGCGGCACCGCGTGCACGTCGCGTGTGATCGGCAGGTTCGCGGGCTTCAGGCGGTCAAAGAGCGCGCGTGAATAGAACTGCGGATCGTCGAGATAGACGCGGAGTCGCACGCGGTCGGTATTCACGTTGAACTGCGCCGCCGAGCCGTTCTCCACCCGGCCGACATTGAAATAGGTGAACCGGTAGTTCTTCACGAAGTCTTCGCGGTACTCCGCACTCGCGACGAAGAGCTGCTGCATCCACTTCCACTTGTCGAATTTGTACACCGCGGTGCCGCGGAAGCTGTCGACCTCGTTGCCGAAGTTTTTCATGTCGAGCTGCGACTCGAGATAGGGGCGGCCGGTCACCTCCACGCTGATCGTGCTGCTGAAAAAATTGTCCGTGCGCAGCGCCGTCTGCTTCTGGTGGTTGTACGCCAGCTCCAAGCCGATCGGCCCGATGCGCTGCTCGATCGTCGCGGAGTAGGTGTCAAAGGGCCGGCCCTGTTTGTCGAAGGAGCCGCGGAGATTGTAGTGCTTCGGGTAGCCGTAAAAGCGTTTCGTGCCGACGATGGCGCCGGCGGCGTTGCGCATCGTGACGTCAAAGAAGCTCCCCTCGAGCAGCGACGGCGAACCGCCAGCGGGGCCGTTGGAGCGGTCGGCGGACGGCAGCGACGACCGCTGGAGCCATTCGCCGTCGGACGTGTACGTGATGCCTTCTGAGGTGAAAGCCCGCGACCGGGCGGACTGCTCGCGGATCGTCAGGCCGCCAAACCCGCGCACATTGTCGAAGTCACCGCGCTCATACTCGACCCGGACCATCGTGTTCTTGAACGGTTGCCACGTGACAGCGTAGGTCTCTCCTTCCAGCTTGAAGGTGGAGGCGTCCTGGTAGGTGCGCTCCTGCCGCCGCACGGCGTTGAAACGAAACGCGAGGTTTCGGGCAAGGCGACGGTTGGCGTCGACCTGAAAGCGGTAGGCCCCGTCGCTGTTGTACTGGGAGAGGAGCGTCACGAAGTTCCGCATTTGCGGGCGCTTCGTGAACACCGCGGCCTGCCCGCCCGGCTCGACGTCACCGAAGATGAGCGAGTTGGAACCCTTGCCGAAATCGATGCGCTCGACGTTGTACGTGTCGCTCGGGATGTACCAACGGAAGTAGTTGCGCGTGGCCGTCGAGCCGCTCAGGCCGCGGAACGTCACCGCGCCGCTCTGGCTGTCGTTTTCCATCGTGGGCGGGGCGTACGCGCCGGCCACGTAGTTGGCCACCTCGTCGGAGCTAAACAGTCCCAGGTCCTCCATGAAATCCGCCGTGATCGCGTCGATGTTCACCGGCACGTCCTTCAACGCCTGTTTGGTGCGCGTCGCGGAGAGCGTGTCGTTGGCTGACCAACCCGCCTCGGCCTCCGTCATCACGATGAACGGCGACAGCGTCACCGTTTCTTTTTCCTCCGACACCGGTTTCGCGCTGGGCGGCGGGGCCGTCTGGCCGAACGAGGCGGCGGTGAGTCCGACGGCGCACGAACAAAGCGCGGTAAGTCTGGATAGAGAGGAGGAAGACAACAGGGGGTTCATGGCGTTGCAGGGTACGAGCAGGGTCAGGGGAGACCGGCCTCGGCCTGCTCAGGCGGCGAAGTCGGCGCAAAAAAAGACGGACGGAGGCTCCGAAGGTGACGATAAAAAATCAACGCCTCCGGCACTTATACGGTTAAGCACCGGCGGAAAAAATATTGAGCCCGCGGCTCCGCCCCTCCCACTCTCCGCGCTAATGTTCCACCACCGTCCGCCTTTCCGTGCGCCGCGCCGCCGCGTCCTCTCCTCCCGATGAAAAACCTGATGGAGGACTCCATGCGTTGGTTCGGCCCCAACGACACCGTCTCACTCGCTGAAATCCGCCAGACGGGCGCCACCGCCGTGTTCTCGGCGCTGCATGAGATCCCTTACGGCGAGGCGTGGCCGGCCGAGCTCATCGCGCAGCGCCGCGACACCATCGCCGCCGCCGGCCTCGCCTGGCGCGTGGTCGAGTCCGTGCCCGTTTCCGAGGCGATCAAGACCCGCACCGGCGACTTCGCCCGCCACATCGAGAACTACAAGCTGACGCTCCAGCGCCTCGGCGCCGCCGGCATCGAGGTCGTCGTCTACAACTTCATGCCCGTCCTCGACTGGGTGCGCACCGACCTCGCGCACCGCCTGCCCGATGGCACCGAGGCGCTGCTCTACGATCCGAAAAAATTCGCGGCGTTCGACCTCTTCGGCCTCGCCCGCCCCGGCGCCGCAGCGGACTGGACGCCCGCACAACACGCCGCCGCCTCGGCGTATTGGACCGGCTTGGACGACGCCGGCCGCGCCGCGTTCATCCGCCAGACCCTCGATCTGTTTCCCGGCGTCCGGCTCAACCTCTCCCTCGACGATTTCCGCGGGATGCTCGCCCGCTATGCGCAGATCGACACCGCTCGCCTGCAGGAGCACCTCCGGCTGTTCCTCGCCGAGATCGTCCCCGCGGCCGAGGCCGCCGGCGTGCGCCTCGCGATCCATCCCGACGATCCGCCCTTCCCGGTCCTCGGACTGCCCCGCATCGTCTCCACTGAGGCGCACCTGCGTGCAATCCTCGCCATGGTCGATTCGCCCGCCAATGGCCTCTGCTACTGCACCGGCTCGCTCAGCGCCCGGGGCGACAACGACCTCGCCGGCATCGTGCGCCGTCTCGGCCCCCGCATCCACGCCGTGCACCTCCGCGCCGTGCAACGCGAACCCGATGGCACGTTCTACGAAGCGAACCATCTGGAAGGCAGCATGGACATGGCGGCCGTCGTGCGCGCCCTCCTTGAGGAGCAGGCCGCCCGCCTCCGCGCTCAACGCCCCGACTGGCGCGTCGCCCTCCGCCCCGACCACGGCCACATGATGCTCGACGATTTCCGCCGTCCCGCCCCCACCTGCCCCGGCTATCCGCTCATCGGACGCCTGCGGGGGCTCGCGGAGTTGCGCGGCCTCCAGGTCGGCCTCTCGTCCGTGATCGCGACCTGAGCGGCGCACCGGCCCGGGCGCGGCAACTGTTGCGCGCCGCGGCGTTGGCCGTGACAGCATTCCGGCGATTTTGTAGGAAAGTATCCATGACCTCGCGCGCCCTTGCCTTTACCCTGATCCTGGCCGCTCTCGCGCCGCTCCGTGCGGTCTCGGCCGCGATCGAAAAAACGTGGTTCTTTACCACGACGGACACGCTGACCGTCGACCTCCGCCTCGCCGCCGGCACCGAAGTCGATTGGTCCGCCAGCGCGCTGACCCTCACGCGCACCGACGCCGCGGCCACCGACGCTCCACAACGCATTCCGCTTTCCGCGGCTCAAGTTCATCCGGACCAGGCGACCTCCGCCCTACGCCTCACCGTGCCGTCGCTCCGCGTCGCCGTCTGGTCACCGGTTTCCCCCGTGCTCTATCAGGCGAAAATCGACCTCGCCACCCGCTCCGGCCCCCACGAGGCGGTCACCGCACGCGTGGGCTTCCGCTCCTTCACGACCGAGGCCGGCCAGCTTCGTCTCAACGGCCGCCCCATCTTCCTCCGCGGGCTCGCCATCAATCCTCCCGGGCGCGGCATCCCCGAGACCGTCGAGCGCACCCGCCGCTTTGCCGAGGACTACGTGCGCTATATGCTCGGCCTGAACGTCAACATCATCCGCATTCCCGACGACCCCACCTGGTACGACGTGTGCGATGAACTCGGTATGATGGTCTTCGGCGGCAACTACTCCGGCAGCGTCAACGGCGGCGGCTCCGAGGGCAACCGCGACGCCGCGGCCCGGTGGTACCGCGAGAAGAAATTTCACCCGCTTACCAGCCATCCCTCGCTGATGATCTACGCCCTGACCAACGAGGTCTCCGGCGAGGGCGCCGCCGGCGCGAAATGGGACGCCTTTCTCGGCGAGATCCACCGCCAGCTCCGGACCTGGGACCCCACCCGCCTCTACATTGCCAACGCCGGCTACGGCTTCGGCCGCGTCGGCGAAATCAACGATCTCCACCGGTATTGGGGTTGGTACTACAACTCCCCGTTCACCTTCCTTCACCTGCGCGACTACGACCGCCTCGTGTTTCCCGACAAGGTCCAGCCCCTCACCTTCACGGAGTGTGTCGGCAACTACAACGGCCCCGACGGCCGCACCAATCTCAGCCCCAACCACAAAAACCCCGTCTCCCAGCTCAACTGGCTCGGCCACGCCCCCGACACCGAACAGGGCGCGCTCGGTTTCGAGCACCAGTCGTTCACCATCCGCCAGGCCACCGAGCTTTTCCGCCGCCTGCGCCCCATCAACAGCGAACTTTCCGGCGTTTTTCCGTTCACAATCCTTTTCAATCGCTGGCACGACATCGCGAGTTTCTCGGACATGGATCCGAAACCCGCGGCGCGCCAGCTCCGTTCGTCCTATCAGCCCGTGCTGCTGAGCTGGGAACTCTACACCCCGCAGGTTTACGCCGGCTCCGAACTCCATCCCATCGCCCACATCGTCAACGACGCCAACGACGGTTCCGCCCTCGCCGCCGGCACCCTCGACTACGAGATTCGCGACAGCACCCAGCGCACGGTCGCCTCCGGTCGCGTCACGGGGCTCGATGTCGCCTACTACGCCACCGCCCGCCGACCCCTCGCGATCAAGCTGCCCGACTCGCTCGCCACCGACACCTACACACTCTGGGGTCGCGTGACCCAAAAGGACCGTACGCTCTCCGAGACGCAGACCACCTTCTTCATCGCCGCCCGCGATTACGCCCGCGCCGGCCGCGCTCCGCAGTCCGCTGTGCGCCTCTTCGACCCGACCGGCGCCACGAAGCGCGCGTTCGAGCAACTCGGGCTCGCCTGCACGGTGCTCACCGCCTTCGAACTCGCCCCCCCGCTCGCCGCCACGACGCCCATCGTGATCGGGGAAGATGCCGCGGGCCAGGTGTCGTTTGCCGCCGCCTCCGCGCTCGCTGACTTTGCCCAGCGCGGCGGTCGCCTCCTCGTCCTGCGCCAGTCATCCTCCCACGCAGCCGCCCTCGCCGCCCTACTGCCCGCTCCGGTTCGCCTGCCGTCCACGAGCGTCGACGATCCCGCCTATCCGCCACCGGCCCGTCCCTCCCGTGACAGCATCAACGTCAACCCCGAGCGTCCCGACCACCCGGTCTTCGCCGGGCTCGACCGCCGCCGGCTCCAGGTCTGGTCCGACTACACGTCGTGGGATGAGCAGCAAAAGGGCTTTCCCCGCATCTATCCCGTGACGGACGGGTTCGTCCTCACCGACAAATCCTCGATCCGCGACGTGGCCGT
The DNA here is from genome assembly GCA_026398065.1 of Verrucomicrobiota bacterium. Lineage (GTDB taxonomy): Bacteria > Verrucomicrobiota > Verrucomicrobiia > Opitutales > Opitutaceae > GAS368. Next base: position 15,813 of record JAPLTR010000083.1, read on the forward strand.
TCTCGCCAACTATAGCCAAGGCTTGGAGGGCGTGGCACTCGCCGAGTTCTTCCCGTCCGCCGGGACGGGTTCGATCATGCTCAGCGCCTTCGACCTCTCCGCCCGCGCCGGGCTCGACCCGGTCGCCGACCGGCTCCTGCGC
>JAPLTR010000797.1 GCA_026398065.1 Verrucomicrobiota bacterium
TCGGGAGGAAGGCGACCTTGAGCTTTCCGCCGATGCGCTCGTCGGCATTGATGCGTGCGCCGATGACGTTGATCGCGCGGATGATGTTTTTCGCGAGGTCGTAGCCCGGGGCGGCCTTGGCGCCGAAGACGAAGACACGGGGCACGAGGTCGAGCCCGGGATTCTGCAACAGGCGGCGGTAGAGGGCGAGAATGTGCAGCAGGTTCAGATGCTGGCGCTTGTACTCGTGGAGCCGCTTGATCTGCACGTCGAAGAGCGCGTCGGGCGAAACCTCCACACCGCACTGCTCCTTGATGACGGCCGCGAGCTCGACCTTGTTGGCGCGCTTGATCGCCATGAACTCGCGCTGGAACGCGGGATCGTCGGCGAACTTCTCGAGGCCGCGGAGGAGGTCGAGGTCGCGCGCCCAGGCCTCGCTGCCGAGCTTCTGGGTGATGAGCGTCGAGAGCCGGAGGTTGCTCTTGAGCAGCCAGCGGCGCGGCGTGATGCCGTTGGTCTTGTTTTGGAATTTGCCCGGATAGAGCGAATCGAACTCGGGGAAGAGATCCTTTTTCAGGAGCGCGGTATGCAGGGCGGCAACGCCGTTGACGGCGTGCGAGCCGACGACGGCGAGATTGGCCATGCGGACCATCTTGTGGCCGTTTTCCTCGATGAGGGAGCAGATGCGCTTCTTGTCGTTGTCGCCGGGCCACTTCGCCTCGACGGTCGCCATGAGGTGCGTGTTGAGGTCGTAGATGATCTGAAGGTGGCGCGGCAGCACGCGCTCGAAGAGCCCCACGCTCCACTTCTCCAAGGCCTCGGGGAGGAGCGTATGGTTGGTGTACGCGAAGGTCTTCGCGACGATCGCCCACGCGGCATCCCACGCCATGTTTTCCTCGTCGAGCAGGATGCGCATGAGTTCGACCACGGCGATCGCGGGGTGCGTGTCGTTGAGCTGCACCGCGACCTTTTCCGAGAAATTCGCCCAGGAATTGCCCGTGGAGCGGAAGTGGCGGCGGGTGATGTCGCGGAGGGAGCAGGCGACGAAGAAGTACTGCTGCACGAGGCGCAGCTCCTTGCCGTTCTCGGTCTTGTCATTCGGGTAAAGCACCTTCGAGACGGTCTCGCCCACGGCCTTTTCGCGGACGGCCTCGACGTAGCCGCCGCTGTTGAACGCCGCGAGATCGAAGTCCTCCGTGGACTTGGAGGCCCAGAGGCGGAGCAGATTGACCGTCTTCGTGCCGAAGCCGGCCACGGGAATGTCGTGCGGGACGCCGAGGATGGTCTTGGTGTCGACCCAGCGCGGACGGTAGTTGCCGCGGTCGTCGAACACGTTTTCGACGCGGCCGAAGATGCGGACCTCCTGCGTGTACTCGGGGCGGACGACCTCCCACGGGCTGCCGAAGATGATCCAGTTGTCCGGAGCCTCGATCTGGTTCCCGTTTTGGAAGGCCTGCTTGAAAAGGCCGAACTCATAGTAGATGCCGTAGCCGAGCGCGGGGTAGTCGAGCGTCGCGAGCGAATCGAGGAAGCACGCGGCGAGACGGCCGAGGCCGCCGTTGCCGAGGCCCATGTCGACCTCGGATTCGCGGATCTCCTCGAAGTTCTGGCCCAGCGACTCCAAGGCGACCTTTGCGGTGTCGAGGAGGCCGGTGGCCAGCAGGTTGTTGCCGAAGAGCCGGCCCATCAGATATTCGAGCGAGAAATAGTAGATGCGGCGGGAGTTCTGGCCGTTGTGGACGGCCTGGGTCGCGATCATGCGCTCGTGGATCGTGTCGCGAACGGCCAGGGCGGTGGCGACCCACCAGTCGCGCGACGTCGCGGAACCCGGATGGCGCGCCAACGTGGAGACCAGATGCCGGAGAATGAGGGAACGAAAGATATCCGTCGGCTGGTCCTCGAAGGCATGCGGATTGTGGATCGAGGGGACGGATCCGCTGACCGGGAAGGGCGCCGTGCTCGAAAGCGCCTCGGGCGGCGGAGTCGCCTTGACCTTGGTGACCGGCTTGGCCGCGGGTTTGGCCGCAGGCTTGGCTTTCGACGCAGTTTTTTTCTTGGGAGCGGTCGGCATAGAAGAAGAGGTTAACAGTCTAGAAACACGATTCGTGCCAGAGCGAGCGCGGGATGGGCTTATTTTTGGAAGCGCCGGGCGAGCTCACTGTGGTTCAATTCGATGTAAGTGGGCCGCCCGGCGGGATTAGTGAGCGGGGTGCGCGTGGCCAGAAGCTGGGCCACCAAGGCCTGCAACTCCGCCTAGTTGGTGCGGTCGGGCAACCGGACCGCCTTCGCCGCGGCCAGCCGGGCGAGTTCCTCGCGCGCCAGGTCGGTATCCTTGTCCGGCAGCCGCCCATCGCGAAACGCCCCGAGCAGGTCGCGGAGGAAAGCCTCGGCGTCGGCCGGCTACATCCAGGCCGGGACCGCCTCGACCCGGAAGAAATTACGGCCGAACTCGCCGACCTCGAATCCGTGCCGGTGCAGAAACGCCAGGCGGTCGAGGAGCAGTGCCGCCGCCACGGGGTCGAGTTCGAGCGGGACCGGCAGCAGCAAGCGCTGGCTCGGCACCGCCCCGGAGCGAAACTGTTCCCGCAGGCGTTCAAACCAGACGCGCTCGTGCGCGGCGCGGCGGTCGAGGAGCACCAGACCGGCGGCGGTCTCGAACACCGCGTAGCTGCCGTGGGCGAGCGCGAGGAAACGCCAGGTCGGCGGGGAGACCGGAGGATGCGCCGCGGGGCCGGGCTCCGCCTGAGCGGCGGGCAGCGCAGCGCGCGGCGGCGAAATCGACGGGACGGACGGGGCGAAGGCCACCGCGGCGGTGGCAGGGGACGAAGCCGTTCCCCCGGCCAGTCCCGCGGGAAGCGACGAGGACGGGAGGGGCGTCAGGCCGGCCGGGAGATTCCGCGGCGCGGCCAAGGGCAGGGAAACCGGGGCGACCGGCGCAGCCAACGGTCCGGACGGCGTACCCAGTTCGCGGAGACGTTGCAGCACCGAGCGGATCACAAAGCCGCGCACCTGCGGCTCGCTGCGGAAACGCACCTCGCGCTTCGCGGGGTGGACATTCACGTCGACCCACGCGGGGTCGCACTCGAAGAAGACGAAGGCGAGCGGGTAGCGGCCCTTCGGCAGCGACTCGTGATAGCTCTCGATGATCGCGTAGTTGAGCGTGCGGCTATCGACCGGACGCTGGTTCACAAACACGATCATCTCGTGCCGCGTCGAGCGCCCCACCCCGGGCCGGCCGATCAGTCCGTGCAGCCCCATCCCCTCCTCCGCCGCGTCGATGGGCACGAGGGACTCGGCGGTCTGCCGCCCGAAAATCTCCGCGATGCGCTCGGCGAGCGTCGCACACTCCGGCGAGCGAAACACCACCCGGCCATCCTCGATCAGCGTGAACGACGTGCGCGGGCACGCGAGGGCGTAGAGCCGCACGCACTGGACGATGTGCGCGGCCTCGGTCTGGTCGGTCTTGAGAAATTTCCGGCGGGCGGGCACGGAGTTGAACAGGTGGGTCACCTCGATGCGCGTGCCGACGGGCCGGCCGCAGTCGCGCACGTGGACGAACTTGCCGCCGTTGACGAGGATCTCGGTGCCGACGTCGCTCCCCTGCTCCCGCGTCTGCAGTTCGAACCGCGACACGCTCGCGATCGACGGCAGCGCCTCGCCGCGAAACCCGTAGCTCGCGAGCCGGTCGAGGTCAGCGGCCTCGACGATCTTGCTCGTGGCATGGCGCTCGAGCGCGAGGAGGGCGTCGTCGCGCGACATGCCGGAGCCGTTGTCCTCGATGCGCATGAGCGAGCGCCCGCCATGGCGGAACTCGACCTCAATGCGCGTGGCGCCGGCGTCGAGCGCGTTCTCGACCAGTTCCTTCACCACCGAGGCAGGCCGTTCCACGACCTCGCCGGCGGCAATCTGGTTCGCCAGGTCGTCGGGCAGCTTGACGATGCGGTTCATCGCGGCGGTCCT
>JAPLTR010000077.1 GCA_026398065.1 Verrucomicrobiota bacterium
CCGAGCGCGCCAGCGTCCAGCTCGCCGCCGTGCGCCTCAACACCGGTGTCGCCCTCATTCGCGCCCTCGGGGGCGGCTGGCACGCCACGCCGTCCACCTGAGTCCTCCTTTTTCCGTCAGCCAACCTGAAATTCAAAAACCACAACCATGTCCTCCTCCACACAAACACTCGCGAGTAAAACCGCCCTCGTCACCGGTGCCTCCAAGGGCATCGGGGCCGCCATCGCCAAACACCTCGCCGCCGCCGGCGCCTCCGTCGTCGTCAACTACGCCTCCTCCAAGGCCGGGGCCGACAAGGTCGTCGCCGAGATCACCGCCGCCGGTGGCAAGGCCGTCGCCATTGCCGGCGATGTTTCCAAGCCCGCTGAGATCACCAAGCTCCTCGCCGACACCAAGGCCGCGTTCGGCAAGCTCGACATCCTCGTGAACAACGCGGGCGTGTACGAATTCGGCGTCCTCGAGGCCATCACGCCCGAGCACTTCCACCGCCAGTTCAACATCAACGTCCTCGGCCTCCTCCTGACCACTCAGGCCGCTGTGCCGCTGTTCCCCGCCACCGGCGGCAGCGTCATCAACATCGGCTCCGTGGTGAGCCGCATCACGCCACCCGCGAGCGCCGTGTACACCGGGACCAAGGGCGCGGTCGACGCGATCACCGGCGTGCTCTCGAAGGAGCTCGGCGCGAAGAAAATCCGCGTCAACGCCCTCAATCCCGGCATGGTCGAGACCGAGGGTGCGCGGAGCGCGGGCTTCATCGGCTCCGACATGGAAAAGGGAGTCGTCGCCCAGACCCCGCTCGGCCGCACCGGTCAGCCCGCCGACATCGCGAGCATCGCGGTCTTCCTGGCCTCCGACGCCTCCGGCTGGCTCACCGGTGAGCTGATCAACGCCGGCGGCGGCCTGCACTGAGTTCAACCAGCCTCCCCGATCCAGCACCATGACCGCCGCCCCCGCCACCATCGATCTCACGCAGCGTCCGCCCCGCAGCCCGCGTCTGCGGCTCGGCGGTTATGTGCTGCTTCCGCGCATCCTCGACAAGGCCCGGGCGGTCCTCGCCGGCAGGCTCGGGGAATATCGCTTCAACGGCCGGGGCATGGACCGGCACTTCTTCAATTTTGTCGGCCTCGACCACGAGGCCCTGTTGAAGGAACTGGAGAAGGGCGGCGGCGATGGCGAACTGCTCGCCTGGGTCGGCCTCCACGCCAGGCACCCGCGCCAGCCGTGGGAGATCGCCGCGTGGAGCGAGTACCACGAGCGCCGCCTGCCCGACAGCGATGCCGAGACCGCGGGCGAGTTCGCCGACGAGGTCCGGAAGTTCACCACGACGCGCGAGGACATCCACACGTGGTTCGACCTGCTGGACCTCGACGACCACTGCACCTTCGGCGGCAAACCCTGAACCCATGATCCTCGTCGCCCTCATCCTCGTGTCGCTCGTCGTCCTCACTGCGTGGGACGGCGGGAGCACCACCGACCCCAAGCCATGACGGAGATATTCCGTCTCCGGCGTTGGCGTCGGGCGGGCGGTTGCGCATAGTCCGGCTCCGTCAGTCCCAACCACAAAACCACTGAAATCCCATGAAACGCAAAGCCTCCGCAGTTTGGCGCGGCGACCTCAAGTCCGGTCGCGGCACGATCTCCACCGAAAGCACCGTCCTGAATGACGCGCAGTATTCCTTCGGCACCCGGTTTGAAAACGGTCCGGGCACCAATCCCGAGGAACTCATCGGTGCCGCGCACGCCGGCTGCTTCAGCATGGCGCTCTCGGCCGAGCTGGGCAAAGCGGGCTTCACGCCCGAGTCCATCTCCACCAGCGCCACGGTCACGCTCGAAAATCATCCGCAGACGAGCTGGACGGTGACGAAGATCCATCTCGAAACCGCCGCGAAGATCCCGGGCATCGACGCCGAGAAATTCGCCGCCATCGCCGCCGGCGCCAAGGCCGGCTGCCCGATCTCCCGCCTCTTCAAGGCCGAGATTACACTCGACGCCAAGCTCGTCTGAGTAGGGTGGGCTTCAGCCCGCCCCCTCGCGCGTCGCCGTCTGCAAACCCAGGGCGGACTGAAGTCCGCCCTACCTTTTTCTCACCATGCCACACCTGTTCGATCCCTTCACGCTCAAGTCTGTCACGCTTCGCAACCGCATCGGCGTCTCGCCGATGTGCATGTACTCGTCGGAGGACGGCCTGACGAACGACTGGCATCTCGTCCACCTCGGCGCGCGCGCGGCTGGTGGCGCTGGGCTGATCATCGCGGAGGCAACCGCCGTCTCTCCGGAGGGGCGCATCTCCCCGGGCGACGCGGGCCTGTGGGCGGACAAACACATCGAGCCGCTGATCCGCATCAACCGTTTCGTGAAACAGCAGGGCGCGGTGCCCGGCGTCCAACTCGCGCACGCCGGCCGCAAGGCCAGCGCGCTGCGGCCCTGGGAGGGCGGCGGCCATCTGCCGGACGCGGCGGGCGGCTGGCCGGTCATCGGGCCGAGTGCCGTGGCCTTTGGCGGCTCGTTGAACAAGGTGCCGCATGCGATGTCCGAGGCGGACATCGCACGCGTGCAGGGCAACTTCGTCGCCGCCGCCCAGCGCGCGCTCGCCGCCGGCTACGAGTGGGTCGAGCTGCATGCGGCCCACGGCTACCTGGCGCACGAATTTCTGTCGCCGTTCTCCAATCTCCGCACGGACCGTTACGGCGGCAGCTTTGAGAACCGCATCCGGTTCTTGCTGGAGACGACGCGCGCCGTTCGCGCGGTCTGGCCCGACCACCTGCCCCTGACCGTGCGCCTGTCCTGCACGGACTGGACGCCGGGCGGATGGACCATCGAGGAGACGGTCGAACTCTCCCGCCGGCTGAAGACCGACGGCGTCGACCTGATCGACTGCAGCTCCGGGGGCGGGGTGCTCGATGCCAAGATCCCGCTCTCGCCCGGCTATCAGGTGCCGTTTGCCGAGCGCGTGCGGCGCGAGGCGAACCTCCCGACGGCGGCGGTCGGGCTCATCACCGATCCCGCCCTCGCCGACTCCATCGTGCGGGAGGGCCGGGCCGACCTCGTGCTGCTTGCGCGCGGGGTGCTGAGCGATCCGCACTGGCCCTTGCACGCGGCCAAGGCGCTCGGTCAGACCGCTGCGCTCAAGCCGCCGCGGCAGTACGGGCGGGCGTTTTGACCGGTCACAGTTCGCTGCGGCTGTGCTTTGACCCGGCGTGCGCCGCCTGGTCCGCCGTGTCCTTCGCGGCGTCCTCGACGCCCTGTTCGGCAAGCTGTTCTGTCGTGCTGCGACCTTCGCCGTCCTCGTCGTCGTTCGCCGGTTCCTTGACCTGATGGCCCGGCGGACCGTCGACGGGACTCACGGGCAGTGTCGGATCCAGCCCGGGCTCCGGGGGATCGAGTTCGGCGGCGGCGACATCGTGTGGCTCGGTGGCGGACACCTTGGGGCGGAGGGAGTGTTTCATCATGGGCCGGCAGTGTGGCCCACGCCGTCCGGGACGGGTATGGAGTGTTCTCCCCCCTGATCGGGCCGCTTTGCCGCGCTAGTGGCTTGAGAACTCCGCGAGTCTCGCCGACTAATGCGGTCTCATGCAGCCCGTTTCCCACGCGACCTTGCTCCACCAGCTCAACTGGCGCTATGCCACCCAGCGCTTTGACCCGGCGCGGAAAATCCCCGACGCGGACTGGCACGCGCTGGAGCAGGCGCTGATCCTCGCGCCCTCGTCGATCGGCCTGCAGCCGTGGAAATTCGTCGTGGTGACGGACCCGGCGGTGAAGGTGAGCCTGCGCGCGGCCTCGTGGCGACAGCCGCAGCCGGAGGAGTGCTCGCACTTTGTCGTGTTCGCCGTGCGCAAGGACCTCGATGCCGCCCACGTCGAGCGGCACGTGGACCGGATTGTGGAGGTGCGCGGCGTGGCGAAGGAAACGCTCGAAAAATTCCGCGGCATGACCCTGCGCAACCTCGACCGGGCCCGCGCCGAAGGGCGGCTCGACACGTGGCAGACGCATCAGGTGTACATCGCGCTGGGGCAGTTCATGGCGAGCGCGGCGATGGTGGGCATCGACACCTGTCCGATGGAGGGGATCGAACTGGCGAAGTTCGACCAGATCCTCGGGCTGGAGATCACCGACTACACGACCGTTGTCGCCTGCGCCGCGGGCTACCGCGCGGCCGACGACAAATATGCGACGACCAAGAAAGTGCGGTTCAAATCCGAAGACGTGATAGTACGCGTATAACCGGTTTGTTGTAGGGCGTCCGTCTTGCGGACGCCTTGTCCCGAGTACGCGAAAGGCGTCCGCAAGCCGGACGCCCTACGTCGGAAAAACAAGGTGGACTGAACAGTATTCTGTAACCTTCGCGCGCGGGGCGGGTTTTTT
>JAPLTR010000933.1 GCA_026398065.1 Verrucomicrobiota bacterium
CCGCCCGCGCGGATGAGGAGGAATGGAGCGGCGGGGAGGTCGGAGTTCTGATCTGCGGCCGCCGCTCCCTCGTGCAAGACGATCAGGGCAGTTCGTAGAACTCGAGCAGCGCGATACCGGTGCCGGTGCCGACGCCGGTCACGCGGGCGGTGTACACCCCGGCCGGCAAGGTGAGAATGAGCGCGGAATCAAAGCTGGTGGTCGGTGTGAAGGCAAAGGTGTTGGCCTGAGCGAACGCCGTGGTGAGGTTGGCGGAGCCGCCCCAGTCGTCGTTGCGTCCGAGCAGGGTGGTGCCGCGGTAGACCTCCAGCACGGAATCGGCGAGCGCGCCGGTGAGGCCGAGACGGGTGAGCATGGGACCGGCGGCGCGGATGAGGACGCGCTTCGGGACGTTGCCCACGATGGTGAAGCCGGCGATGAGGATGTTGTTGCCCGAGCCGATCAGGCCGCGCGCGGAGAGGTTGGTCAGCCGGCTGCGACCGACCGCCGCCGCATCGGACGTGACGGGATCGAGGTCGAAGACCTCACCCAGGGCGATGCCGGTCGTCGTGCCCGCGCCGACGATCTGCGCGGCATACGCGCCGGGCGCGAGAGTGCGGAGGGCGGCGGCGTCGCGGCTGGCGGGATCGAGGGGAAAGGCCCCGGCGCCGAGGGTCGCGGTGGCGATCGCGGCATCACCGCCCCAGTTGTCGTTGCCGGCGAGTACGGTCGCGCCGGAGGAGAGCTGAAGGAGAGGATCGGCGAGCGCGCCGGTGAGGCCGAAGGCGGCGAGCGAGGGACCGACGGCGCGGATCAGCACTGGCTTGGCCGTGCCGGGGCCGACGGTGAAGCCGAGGGCGAGCGCCTGTGCATCGGCGCCGGGACCGGCACGCACGGAGAACGCGGCGAAGCGCGGCGAACTGAGCGGGTCGACGGTAAGGACCGCGGGTGCCGGGGTGAGGGTCTTGCCGCCATTGGTGACGGCGACGGTGTAGCTGCCGGCGTCGGCGGCGGTCGTGGCGGTGAACAGGAGCGTTGCATTGGTCGCACCGGCGATCGCCTTTCCATCCTTGCTCCATTGGAAGGTGAACGGGTCGGTGCCGGTCGCAGTGACGAAGAGGCCGCCGAACTGGGTGGCCACGACCGTGCCGGTCTGGGGGGCGGCGGAGATGGCAAAGTCGCCGCCGGTGGCGCGGCCCGTGCGCGCGGAGTTCTGCCGGTACTGCGTCCACGTGCCGCCGGCGGCCTCGGCACCGATATCGATCGCATAGAGCTTGGAATCCCCACTGGGCGCATAGAGGGTGCGCCCAATGATGGTCGGGCTTGAGCGGATCGAGTAACCGGTGTCCCAGGAGCGCTTGATCGTGCCGGTAGGGTTGAGGGCGTAGAGGCAATTGTCGTAGGCGCCGACGTAGATCGTGCCCGCGGCGTCGACGGCGGCGGTGCTGGCGAGGACGAAGCCGCCGAGGGTCACCCGCCAGCGCAGGGAGCCGTCCGCCGTGTCGATGGCATGGAAGACGCCATTGTTCGCACCGAAATACGCGGTCGAGCCATCGGCGCTCAGGACGGGCGAGGACGAGGTGAGGGTGCCGCTCGTGGCGGCGAAGCTCCAGCGAAGGGTGCCGTCGGGCTTTACCGAATACAGCCGCGACGTGGTGTAGGTGGTGAAGTAGACGTTCCCGGCGGCATCGAGGGCGGGGGTGGAGAACGAGTCGCTGGGGACGGCGAAGCGCCATTTCATGGTACCGTCGGGCTTGAGCGCAAAAACACCGCCAATGCTTCCGACCTGGTAGATCGTGCCGTCGGGCGCGAGGACGGGGCTCGCGAAGGTGCTGGCCTCGGTGAAGGTGCGCCAGCGGGTGGCACCGGTGGCAGGATCGAGGGCGTAGAGGTAGCCGTCCGAGCCGTGCAGGTAGACGGCGCCATCGATGCCGATGGCGGGACTGACGCCGACATTGCCGGCGGCAAGGGCGCGGCGCCAGCGCTGTTTGCCGTCGGGGGCGACGGCGAAAACGGTGCCACCGGTCGTGCCGAAGTAGATCGTGCCGTCGGCGGCGACGGCGGGCGTGCAGTTGTCGATGCTGTTGCCGGTGTCGAAGCGCCACTTCAGGGTGCCGTCGGGCTTGACGGCGTAGAGGTAGACGTCGGGCGTGCCACCGCCGAAGTAGAGCGTGCCGTCGGTCGCGACCGCCACCGAACCGGTCGAATACCCCTCGCCGCTGAACTGCCAGAGAGAGTCGGTGAGGCTGAGCACGAAGGCGCCCGCGCGGGCCGGTTCCTTGGTGTCGACCTTGATCGAATAGGTGGTGCCGGCGACTGCCTGGAAGGTGCAGAGGCTGTCGGTGTTGGATCCCTCGACGCCGGTGTCATCGTTGGAGGTGACAAGCTGGAGACTGGTGACGCTTGAGCCGGTGTAGATGGCGAGCGCCGTATCGAACACCTGGGAGAATGCGGCGACCTGGAACCGGCCGGAACGCGGGGCCGTCCAGCGATACCAGACCGACGACACCCCGGGGACGCCCGGGATGGCGGGCTCGCCGGTTTGCTGGGTGGCATGGAGCGTGGTGCCAGTCGCCTGAGTGCTCTCGGCGGTCTCAAGGGCGACGGCCCCCGCAAAATCGTCGTTGGCCGGGGCGATGCCGAAGCTGAGGACCGTGAATCCGGTGGCACCGTTCTTTCCGCTGACGGCAAACTGATAGGTGGTGCCGATCGTGACGGGGAAGGTGACCACGCTGGTGGTGAGGGAACCGAAGTTGTCGTTCGAGGCGACAGGGGTGAGCGTGGCGAGGGCGGTGCCGGTGTAGACGGCAAGGACGGTGTCGTAGTCGCTGCCGGTGGTGGTGAGGGAGACGGTGCCATTGACCGTGGAGGTCCATTGCCACCAAAGGGTGCTGGAGGCGGCGCCCCCGGCGTGGGCGGGTTCGCCGGTCTCGGGGGTGGCGCCGATATTGTTGGAGCGCACGGAGGCGCCGGTGCCGGAGAGGACGGCGCGTGAGGCGAAATCGTCGTTGAAGGGACGGTTGACCGTGCTGTTCAGGGCGCGGAGAAGATTGAGGCGGGCACCGGTCTGGGCCCGGCCACTGAGGCTCGTGAGTCGGTCGCCGCCGCGGAGCAGGCGGTTGATCAGCTGCCGGTAGGTATCGTTGGGAAACTGGGCCTTCAACAGGGCCATGGTGCCCGTGACGTGGGGGGCGGCCATCGAGGTGCCGGAGAGGACGGCCTGACCGGTGGCGGTGAGGTCGAGCGACGAGATCGAGGTGCCGGGGGCGAAGAGATCGACGAGCCCGCCGAAGTCGGAGGAGGCGCTGGCAGTGTCGGTCGGGCCGGAGTTGCCCACGCTGACAATGTTGTCGAGGAGGTAGTTGGAGGGGTAGTGTGGGGAGGTGTCGTTGTTGAGACCGTCATTCCCGGCTGAAGTGACGACAATCACGCCGGCGTCGCGGGCGGCCTTGATCGCGGTGAAGAAGGTCTGGGAGAAGGAGGTGCCCCCGAAGCTGCAGTTGATGATCTGCGCGCCATGAGCGATGGCGTAGTCCATGCACAGGGCGCTGTCGCTGGTGGAGGAGGTGCCGGCGGCACCGCTATTCTTCAGGGCCATGAGCTGCACTTTCCAGGCGACGCCGGCGATGTTGAAGCCGTTGTTGCCTGCAGCACCGATGATACCCGCGACGTGGGAACCGTGGCCGGTTTCGTCGTTCAAGTTGGTGCCCCTTACGCCGCCGATGAAGGAGGCACCGTTGATGTCGCCGAACGTGGGTGACGGGTTGCGCCAAAGATTGGGGACGAGCTCGCGGTGCGTCATGTTGAAGCCGTTGTCGATGACGGCGACGATGACGTTGGGGGCATCGTGGACGATGTCCCAGGCGGCCACGGCCTTGATGTCGGCCCCGACGGTGCTGCCGGTGAGCTGACCGGTGTTGTTGAGCGACCACTGGGCATTGAAGTTGGGATCGTTCGGCGTCGCGTCGGGGGTCTCGAGGTAGTCGCGCTCGACGAATTCATAGCGGCCGGTGGCCTGCAGCCGGGCGATCGCCCGGTCGACGGAGTCGCCGGCCTCGACCTCAATGATGCGGAGATCGCCGAGGCGGGGGAGCTTTTCGCGCACGCGCACGCGTTCCCGGGATTCGGCGGCTTCCGTGGTCACGCGGTGCTCGGTGCGGGGTTTGGCGAGAATCACCCGGTCGCTGTAACGCTGGGAGACTTCCTTCGCTGAAAACGGCTGGGCGGGGGTCGAGGTATTAGCCCGGCTGGTGGTCAGCATGACCACGAAGAGGACGAAGAATCGAAGGCGCATAGAGAAAAAGGTGCGCGAGGGCGCGGGGGGAAGTGGCGGCGTGGAGGGTCGGAGGGCGCGCGGGCGAGGGGCAAGGGGGAACTCGGTGAATCTGTGACTTAAGCGCAAAACTCCGCGCTCGTCAGCGCGGGCCTTATCGCGCAACCATCAGAGTCCATCATGGAAAACGTGGCCCTCTCCGCCTTTACCCCCAACGAACGAATTTTGATGGGCCCCGGGCCGAGCCCGGTTCCGCAGCGGGTACTCCGGGCGCTCGCGGCGCCGACGCTGGGCCATCTCGATCCCCAGTATCTCGCGATCATGGACCACACCTGCGCGATGCTGCGCGAGGTGTTCCGCACAAAGAACGCGCTGACGTTTCCCGTGAGCGGCACCGGCATGGCCGGCATGGAGTGCATCGCGGTGAACCTCCTCGAGCGCGGGGATGAGGCGATCGTGGGCGTCAACGGGGTGTTCGGCACGCGCATGAAGGACGTCATGGAACGCTGCGGCGCCACGGTGCACGCGGTCGAGGCGACCTGGGGCGAGGTGATCACCCCGGAGCAGATCGCGGCGGCGCTCGACGCGCATCCGAAGGCGAAGCTCGTGGCGATCGTGCACGCGGAGACGAGCACGGGTGCGCTGCAACCGCTCCAGGGGCTCGCGGAACTCATTCACGCGCGCGGCGCACTGTTTGTGGTCGATGCGGTGACGAGTCTGGGCGGTCATGAACTGCGGGTGGACGAGTGGGGGATCGACGCCATCTACAGCGGCACGCAGAAGTGCCTGAGCTGCCCCCCGGGACTGGCGCCGGTGAGCTTTGGCGACCGGGCGCTGGCGGTGATGGATGCGCGCAAGACGAAGGTGCAGTCATGGTACCTCGACGTGTCGATGCTGCGAAAATATTACACGGGCGGCGGCGGGGGCGGGCGCGTCTACCACCACACCGCGCCGATCAACATGACCTATGCGCTGCACGAGGCGCTGACGATCGTGCTGGAGGAAGGGCTCGACGCCCGGGTGGAGCGGCACGCGCAGATGCACCGGCGCCTGCGTGCGGGGCTGGAGGCGATGGGCCTGAGCTACATTCCGAAACACTCGCTGCACTCCCTGAACTGCATCGGCATCCCTGCCGGCGCGGACGATGCGAAGGTGCGCCGCCGGCTGCTCGACGAATACGGCATCGAGATCGGCGCGGGCCTCGGGCCGATGGCGGGGAAGGCGTGGCGCATCGGCCTGATGGGCCACGGCGCGACGGTGCGCAACGTCGACCTCGTGCTCGCGGCGTTGCGCACGGTGCTGGCCTGAGCAGACGCCCGCGGATTTTCCGATGACGACCCACGCGATTCAACGGCTGACGGCGCTGCTTCCCCCGGGACGCATCATGTCGGCGCCCGCCCAGCTCTCGGCGTATGAAAGCGACGGACTGACGGCGTTTTCGGCGCGGCCCCTGGCGGTTGCGGCGCCGGAGACGCAGGACGAGGTGATCGCGATCGTGCGGTTTTGCCACAAGGAGAAACTGCCGTTCGTGGCGCGCGGGAGCGGCACGAGCCTGTCGGGCGGATCGCTGCCGGTGAAGGAGGGCATCGTGATCACGATGAACCGCCTCAATCGCATCGTGCGGATCGACCCGGCGGGGCGCACCGCGGTGGTGGAGTCTGGCGTCGTGAACTCGCATGTGACCGCGGCGGTGCAAAAATATGGACTGCACTTTGCACCCGATCCGTCGAGCCAGCCGATCTGCACGATCGGCGGCAACGTGGCCTTCAATGCCGGTGGCGCCCATTGCCTGAAATACGGGATGACCTCCAACCATGTGCTCGGACTGAAGGCCGTGCTGGCGACGGGCGAGGTCGTGGAGCTGGGTGGGCCGAGCCGCGAGCAGGTCGGTCCGGATTGGACCGGGCTGTTTGTCGGCAACGAGGGGCTTTTTGGCATCGCGCTGGAGGTGACGCTGCAACTGCTGCCGCGCGCGGAGATGTTTCACACCGTGCTGGCGGGCTACGATTCGCTGGAAAAGGCGGGCGACGCGGTGTCGGCGGTGATCGCGAGCGCGCTTCTGCCGGGTGCGATCGAGATCATGGATGCGCTAGCGCTGGAGGCCGCGGTGGCGGCGGTCCACGCGGAGTACCCGCCGAACTCAGCCGCCGTGCTGATCGTCGAGCTGGAAGGCCCGCGCGAAGTGGTCGCGGTGGACCGCGTACGGTTGGAAAAAATCCTGGCGGGCAGCGGTGCGGTGGAAGTGCGTGTGGCGAAGGACGCGGCGGAGCGGCTCGCGATCTGGAAGGGGCGCAAGAGCGCGTTCAGCGCGGTGGGGCGGCTGTCGCCGGACTTCATCGTGCAGGACGGCGTCGTGCCGCGGCGCAAGCTGGGCGAGGCGCTGCGGCGCATTGGCGAGATGGCGCGCGAGTCGCGGCTCCGGTGTGCAAATGTGTTTCATGCGGGCGATGGCAACCTGCATCCGCTGATCATGTACAACGGCAAGGAGCCGGACGGCCTGGCGCGCGCGGAGGCGCTCGCGGGGAAGATCCTGCGGATGTGCATCGCCATGGGCGGGACGATCACTGGCGAGCACGGCGTGGGGGTGGAGAAACGCGACTACATGCCCGAGCTGTTCACGGCGGACGAGATGGACTGCCTGAAGCGGGTGCGCGCGGCATTTGATCCGCTGGGAATCGCCAACCCGGGGAAGATGTTTCCGGCCGGCGAGCCGGGAGTGATGACGACGGCGCAGCAGGGGCTGCATCCGCTGGAAAAGGCCGGCGTAATCACGCGCGAATGACGATGAACCGCTTTGCCATGAAACACGGAGGTGCCGCGTGAGCGCGTTGCTGGAGCCGGTCTCGCCGGCGGAACTGGCGGAGGCCGTCAAATCGGCGCCGCGCGTGCTGGCGGTGGGCGCGGGGACGAAGCCGCGGCTGTCCGCGTTGGGGGCCGACGTGGTGCGGATCTCGACGCTTAAGCTCAGCGGGATCGTGGAGTACGAACCGAGCGAATTCACGTTCACCGCGCTGGCGGGGACGCGCGTGAAGGAGATCGTGGCCGCGCTCGGCGAGCGCGGTCAGTACCTGCCGTTCGATCCGCTGCTGGCCGACGCGGGGGCGACGATCGGGGGAACGGTGGCGGCGGGGCTGGGCGGGCCGGGGCGGTTTCGCTTTGGCGGGCTCCGGGACTTTATTCTCGGCGTGCGCTTCGTCGACGGCGGCGGGCGGCTGATGCGGCTCGGCGGCAAGGTCGTCAAGAACGCGGCGGGATTCGACCTGCCGAAGTTTTTCGTCGGGAGCCTCGGGCGCTTTGGCGCCCTGGCGGAGGTGACCTTCAAGGTGTTTCCCCGTGCGGTCACGACTCGGACGCTGCGGCTGCCGGCGGCCGACGCCAAGACGGTCACGGAGATTTTCACCACGGCGGCGGGCCAGCGCTGGGAACTCGACGCGCTCGAGGCCTCGCCGGCGGACGGGGCGGTGTACGCGCGACTCGCGGGGCCGGCGGCGGCGGCGCTCGATGCGCTGGCGGCGGAGATTTTTGCGCGCTGGCGCGGCACAACGCTGACGGAGGACGAGGCGGCGAAGGTGTGGGGGGCGGTGCGGGAGTTTGGCTGGGCGCACGCGGACGGCGAGTGGGTGAAGGTTGCGCTCGTGCCCTCGCAGGTGGAGGAATTTCTGACGCGGGTGCGCGACACGGCCGGGGCGCGGGTCTGGCTGGGATTGGGCGGCAATGTGGGCTTCGCGTCGTGGCCAAAGGGCGCAAAACCGTTGGCCGACTGGCCGTGGCCGGCGATGACGCTGCGCGGAGCGGGCCCCTTGTGGGCGGGGAAGAAAGACACGGCGGAGGTGTTTCGCGCGGTGAAGGTCGCGCTCGATCCGCAGAACCGGTTTCCGTCACTCGAAGACTAATCATGCAGCACTCGATCAAAGCCGGGGAACACGGGCCGCTGGGCGTGCCGATGGCGCACGCGGTGGAGACGTGCGTGCACTGCGGGTTCTGCCTCGCGGCATGCCCGACGTATCAGGAATTTGGACAGGAGATGGATTCGCCACGAGGACGCATCGTGCTGATGAAGCAGGTGCTCGAGGGCTCGCTCGCGTGGACGGAGGCACAGCCGCACATGGATCGCTGCCTCGGCTGCCTGGCCTGCGAGCCGGCGTGCCCGAGCGGCGTGCCCTACCGGGACCTGATCAGTCCGTTTCGCGCGGTGGCGCGCGAGAAGATGGAGCGCACGTCCGGCGAGAAACTGCGGCGCTGGCTCGCGGAGCTGACGATCCCGCATCCGGGACGTTTCCGGCTGGCGCTGGCCGGAGCGAAAGTCGGACGGGCGATGGGCGGGCTCGTGCCGGAAATGCTGCGGCCGATGCTGTCGCTCGCGCCGGCGAAGGTGCCGGACGCGGTGACCCTGCCGTCGGTGACGGCTGCGCAGGGCGAGCGGCGGGCGCGCGTGGCGCTCCTCGCGGGCTGCGCGCAACAGGTGCTCGATCCGGACATCAATGTCGCGACGATCGAGGTGCTGACGCGCAACGGCATCGAGGTGGTGGTGCCGCAGGCGCAGGGCTGCTGCGGCGGGCTCTCGTGGCACGTCGGAAACCTGCCGGCGGCGCAGGCCTTTGCGCGGCAGAATCTCAACGCGTTTCCGGCGGACGTGGATGCGATCTTGACGAACGCGGCGGGGTGCGGGTCCGCCATGCACGAGTATCACCTCATCCTACGGGGTACGCCGGACGAGGCGCGGGCGGCGGCGTTTGAGAAACGCGTGATGGATGTGAGCGTGTTTCTCATGAAGCTCGGGCTGCGGGAGAAACCTCAGGCGGTGCAGGTGGTCGGCGGCGGCGCGGGCGGCGGGCTGAAAGTGGCCTATCTCGACGCCTGTCATCTCGCGAACGCGCAGGGGGTGCGCGAGCAGCCGCGGGCGCTGCTGCGGACGATCCCGGGTGCGGAGCTGTGTGAACTGGCCAATGCGCATCTGTGCTGCGGGAGCGCGGGCACCTATAATCTGGATCAGCCGGAAACGGCGTCGTCGCTCGGCGCGCAGAAGGCGCAGGCGGTGCTGGCGACGGGCGCGGACGTGGTGGCCAGCGGCAACATCGGCTGTCTCACCCAGCTGAAAGTGCACCTGGAAAAACTTGGCTCGCCCGTGCGCGTGCGGCACACGATGCAGGTGCTGCGCGATGCATACCGTGCGGGGGAGGCGGAAAAGGCGGGAAAGTGAGTGGGTTTGACCCGTGTGATGACCACGGTACTCAACATCCTTTTGCTCGTCGCGGCAGCGGTCGTGCCTTTTTGGATGCTACTCTATCTTTACGGAGAGATTCAGAAGAGCGCGAAGAAGGATCATAGACCAGGTGCCGAACCATTGAACAGCGGCGAAGATCACGCGGGAGGCGGAGAGGGTGGCGATGGCTCCCATTGAATTGCGAAGCGATGGAAACGAAAAACCCAGCAACCCTACGATGAAAAAAATATCCTACCTCCTTGGTTGGTTCGCGATGATGATTGGAATTGCTGTCGGTGTGACCTGCGCGGCTGAGGCGCCGGTGGCGGCGGTGTTGCGGGCGGATCAGGCGCGGCTCGCGGCAATGATGGCGGGCGACGGTGCGGCGCTCGGCAAGCTGATGTCGGACGAGCTGGCGTTTGTGCATTCTGACGGGCGGATCGAGTCGAAGGCCGATTACGTGAAAAACATGCTGGCGGGCGACACGGCTTACAAGGACGCCAAGACGTCCGATGTGCGGACGATGGAGCCCGCGCCGGGCGTGGTGATTTTGATCGGTGCGCAGCAGATGACGAAGCGCCTAGGGCCGTCGTGGTCGGAGATCAAATTGAAGTTCATGGCGGTGTGGCGCAACGAGGGCAGCACGTGGCGGATGGTCGCATGGCAGTCGATGCGGCCGTCGGGGAACAGCGTGGTGCCGGGGAAGTAGCCGACCGCTTTCGGCTACAGTTTCGACGAAGCACCTCGCAGCCGGCCGAGATTCTGGCGGGCCTCCTCGTACTGCGGATTGAGGCGCACGGCTTCCTCGATCTGCGCGATGGCCTCGGTAGTGCGGCCGAGACGGAAGTAGACAAGACCCAGGCCGTGCCGGGCCTCGGGAAAATTTGGGGCCAGGCGCAGTGCGCGTTCGTAGTAATTGACCGCGGCGGAGAGGTTGCCGAGTTCGGTGTAGGCGACAGCGCAAAAGTAGGTTTCGCGGGGGAGATCCGGTTTGGATTGGAGGGCGAGTTGACACTGCTCGATCGCGGCGGTCCATTGCCGGAGCTGAATCAGGGTGCCGGCGTAATTGGACCGGGCGGCGAGGTTCGCGGGCTGTAGCTGCACGGCCCGGGCAAACTGCACGGAGGCTTCGGTGATTTGGTTTTGGTGGACCAGGGCCGCGCCGAGACTGTTGTGCGCCTCGGCGTAGCTGGGGCGGAGCTGCACGGCCGAGGCGAGCTGTTCGATGGCCTCGGGGATTTTCTCGGCGGCGAGCAGGGCGTTGCCATAGTTGTAACGCGCCTCGGGATAGTCGGGCTTGAGACGGACGGCGGTGGCGTAATGGGAAAGGGCTTCGGGGCGGCGGCCGAGTTCGTCGAGGGCGTTGGCGTAGTTGTTGTGGTCGGCGGCGGTGGCGGCTGGGCGTTGGGCGAGGGTCGCGTAGTGGGTTGCGGCCTCGGTCATGCGACCGAGAGCGAACAGTGCGTTGGCGTAGTTGGTGCGGATGTCGGCATCGTCTGGCCAGAGGTCGAGCGCGCGAGTCCAGTGCGCAAAAGCGTCGGAATGATCTCCCGACTGGAATAACCCCAAGGCGTAGCAGTCGAGCAGCTTGGGATGGGTGGGGGCGAGGCGCAGACCTTCGGACGCCTGCACGACCGCATCCTTGGGCCGGCGCAACTGGAGCAGGCCGGAAGCATAGGCGAGACGGATGGAGGGATTGGCGGGGGCGAGGTGGGCGGCCGTGGCTAATTCGGCCAGCGCCTCGTCGCCACGGCCGAGCAGGAGGAGGGTGCTGCCGCGGTTCAGGTGCGTCACCGCGGACCTGGGACGCAGCAGAAGGGAACGTTCGAATTGGACGAGGGCCGGAGCTGGCTGGCCGAGTTTGAGCAGGGCGTCGCCGTAATTGTTGTGAGCCTCGGGGTAGTTTGGCTTGAGGCGGAGTGCGGCTTCGTAGTGGGGGATCGCCTCGGGCAGCCGGCCGGCATCGGCGAGGAAGTTTGCGTAGTTGAACTGGGCACGAGAATTCTGGGGACGTTTCTCCAGCGTATCTGCGAGAAGGGTTGGCTCGCTGCGATAGTCGGTGTTTCGCCGCATGGTGGCGACTGTGAGGGCGAGGGCGGCCATGGCGCAGATCCCCAGCGTCCAACGCGACGCCAGGCGATGGACCGTCAGCACGACTAGCGCGACGGCGGCGATGAGGGGGAGGTAGACGCGGTTTTCGGCGATGGGCTGGAGGGCAATTGGGACGAAGCTGGAGGTGGGCGCGAGGGGGATGAAAAACCCCGCGGCGAGAAAGCCCAGCACGGGCCGGCGGACGAGCGCAACCACGGTGGCGGCGAGCAGAGCGACCAGCACCAAGCCTGGCAGGGCGACCTCCGTCCACTCACGCACGAAGACCGGACCGTAGTCGAAGACGAGTGGAGACGGCCACACGGCCAGGCGGAGATAGGTCAGCACGGCGGCGCATTGCGTGAGAGCGTAGTCGGACGGGGAGACTCCCAGTCCGTAGCCGACGCTGCGCTGGTCCAGTCCATGGGTGAGAAAATAGGCGAGCAGGACCCAGGTCGCACAGAGGCCCAGGTAGTACCGTCCACGCAGACGACACGCGTCGAGAAAACTGCCCGCGAAAAATGTCCGGTCGTAGAGCAGCACGATGACGGGGGCGGTGACCATGACCTCCTTCACCGCCATGCCGGCGGCGCAGAAGAACACAGAGAAGCCGAGCCAGTTCAAGGAGGCGTCGCGCACGCCCCGGACGAAGCCGAACAGCGTAAAAAGATAGCAGAGGCCCATGAGGGACTCGGTCCGTTGCGAAATATAGGTGACCGAGGACGTGAGCAGCGGGTGGACGGACCAGAGGAGCGCGATGGCGGTCGCGAGGATCAGCAAGGTGCGGGAGTCGCCGGGATCTTCTACGTGGGAGGGGGTCGGAGCGCGAGGAGTGAGACGCACGAGTTCGAAGAGCACGAGGGCGGCAAGCAGGTGGATCGCGAGATTGACGAGGTGATAGCCGCGGACGGATTCGCCACCGAGCCAGTAGTTGAGGGCGAAGGTGAGGTTGGCGAGTGGGCGCCCGCCGACGGTTGAGTTGTCGGGGGGCGACAGGGCCTGCCCGAACGACCACGTAGCCTTGATCGACGGGTTGGCCGTGATCGTGCTGGCATCGTCAAGGATGAGGGGGCCATCGAGGCTGTTGTGGTAGGCAACCAGGCCGGCAATCACGAGTGCCGCGCGCGCCCAGTTAGCGCGGTCCAAGATCGGGACCGAGTGCCAAGCGCGAAATGAGGAATGCCCCTGCATGAATCCATGAGAGCCACCGGAGCGTATTCGAAAAAGCAAATTCGTGCGCCCGCGAGGGGCAGGGCGGAACGGGAGAGAACTACCTCATGGCCGGGATCATGCCCGGGAAGACGTAGGCCTGGAGCATGACGAGGAAGCCGACGAGGATGGCGAGGGCGATGCTGTGCCAGAAGACGGCGCGGAGGATCGCGCCGGCGGTGGGGCTCTCGGGGTGGCCGCCGGTGGCGACGCTCGCGACGACGATGCTCTGGGCATCGATCATCTTGCCCATGACGCCGCCGGAACTGTTGGCGGCGCAGGTGAGGATGGGGGAGAGGCCGAGCTGCTCGGCGGTGACCTTTTGCAGGTTGCCGAAGAGGACATTGGAGGAGGTGTCGCTGCCGGTGAGCGCGACGCCGAGCCAGCCGATGAGAGGCGAGAAAAACGGAAAGAGCCGGCCAGTCTCCGCCATCGCGAGGCCCATCGTGGTGTCGGTGCCGCTGTAGCGCGTGGTGAAACCGAGCGCCATCATCACGGAGATGGTGAGGAGCGAGATGCGGACGCGCATGAGGGTCTGCCAATAAATCGTCAGGGCGCGGCGGACACCCACGCCGATGCAGAGGGTGGAGGCGAGGCCGGCAAGGAGGAGGGCGGTGCCGGTGGCGGAGAGGAGGTTGACGACGAAGAGGGCTTTTTCGGGCGTGGGCTTCGGCGCGACGGGGGGCATTTTCTGCACACCGAGGTGAAGGCCAGGGACGGGAATCTCGGGTGCGAAGGCGGCGTCGAGGCGGCGGAAACGGACGCGGTGGACGGCACGGAAGGGCTGCGAGTTTCCGCGGCGGGTTTCCAGAAACGCATGAGCACGACGAGGGCGATCATCGCGACGGCGGCGCTAACGATGTCGACGAGCCAGGGGCCGTGGAAATTGCTGATGAGAAACTGCATCACACCGAATGTGCCGCCGGCGACGAGACAGGCGGGCCAGACGCCGAGCATCCCGCGCCAGCCGACCTGCGCGGCCACGAGCCAGAAGGGGACGATGAGCGAGAAGAACGGCAGTTGGCGACCAACCATTGCGCTGAGGGCGTGGACGTCGAGGCCGGTTAGTGGGGCGAGCGTCGTGATCGGAATGCCGAGCGAGCCGAAGGCGACGGGGGCGGTGTTGCCGATGAGGGCGAGCTTGGCCGCCTCGAGGGGTTTGAAGCCGAGGCCGATCATCAGCGCGCCGGAGATCGCGACGGGTGCGCCGAAGCCGGCCGCGCCCTCGATGAACGCACCGAAGCAGAAGGCGAGTAGGAGGGCCTGGATGCGGCGGTCGGCGGAGATGCCGGCGATCTGTTTTTGGAGGACGGCGAACTGGCCGGTCTCGACGGAGAGTTGGTAGATGAAAATGGCGTTGAGGATGAGCCAGCCGATGGGGAGGAGACCGAAGGCGGCTCCGTAGCCCGCGGCGGCAAACGCGAGCGGCGCGGGCATGTGATACACGAAGACCGCGATGGCTCCGGCGACGCCGAGGGCGATGAGAGCGGCGAAGTTGGCGCGGACGTGCCAGAAGGCCAGCAGGCCGAGGAGCACGACAACGGGGATTGCGGCGACGAGCGCGGAGGGGCCGATGCCGCCGAGCGGAGCGTAGGTTTGGGACCAAGGCATGTGGGGGTCGGCGCGAGGGGATGCGCCGCAGCGAGCGAGCCAGCGCCGTGCGGGGGTGGCGAGGAATTTTCTGCGCACGGAGGTGCGCGGTCGCACCGGCCCGGAAGCGACTACAGACCCTGCGTGTCGACGAGCCAGATGAGCGAGGCGAGGGCGGCGGCTCCGAGGTGGAGTTCGCGGGGGTTCACCTTGTCGAGGCTGTCGGTCGACGTGTGATGATAGTCGAAATAGCGCTGCGAGTCGGGCGTGAGGCCGGCGACGGTGCTGCCCTGCACGAGGAGCGGGTTCACGTCGGTGCCGCCAGGGCCTTTGCTGAAGGCGTAGATACCGTAGGGCTCGAAGAGTGGGCGCCAGCGGGCGGCGCGCTCGTGGGCGGGGCCCTGCGTGCTCCCGAGATTGAAACCGCGGGGCTGGAATCCGCCGTTGTCGGTCTCGACGGCGAGGAGATGTTTCTGCCCGCTCTTGGAGGCGAGATCGGCGTAGGCGGTGGAGCCGCGCGTGCCGTTTTCCTCATTGGTGAAGAGGACGCAACGGATCGTGTGACGGGGCTTCAGGCCGAGGGTGCGGAAGAGGCGGAGCACCTCGATGGACTGGACGCAACCGGCGCCGTTGTCGTGCGCGCCGGGGGCGATGTCCCAGGAATCGAGGTGGCCGCCGACGAGGATGATTTCGTCGGGAAACTCGGTGCCGCGGATCTCGCCGATGACGTTGTGCGAGGGGGCGTCGGGGAAGGATTGAGAATGGACCTTGACGGTGATGCGAAGCCGGGGAGTGGCGATGAGTGCGGCGCTGAGCTGGTTGGCGGCATGGGTGGAGAGTGCGGCGGCGGGGACCTTCGGCTGATCGGACGCGTAGACGGTCAGGCCGGTGTGGGGCACGTCGTCGAGCGAGAGCGACAGGGAGCGCGTGAGCGCGGCGACGGCCCCGTATTTGCCCGCGGCGGCCGGGCCGCGGAAGCGCTGGTCGCCGGCGTCGCCATAGGCCCGGCCGGTCGAGACGAACGAAGGGTCCATTGGGCGGTTGAAGAAGACGATTTTGCCGGCGACTTTTTCGCGGCCGAGGGTGGCGAGTTCATCGATGGACTTGACCTCGATGACCTCGGCGGTGACGCCCTCCTTCGGGGATGCGATAGAGCCGCCGAGCGCGACGGCGGTAAGGCCGATGCCCCCACCCTTGGTGCCGGCGGGAGGGAGGAGGGTGACCGACTCCTTCGGGCCGCGCTCCCAGTGCGGGACCATGACGTCCTGCTTGTAGACGCGGTCGAGGCCGAGGGCGTTGAGCATCTTCTCGGTGGAGACGACGGCGCGCTCGAGGGCCTTGGACCCGGCGAGGCGGCCGGGGCTGTCGGTGACGAGGAGGCGGAGATTGTCGTAGGCCTGGCCGTGGGCGAGCGCCTCGGTGAAGATCGCGCGAAGGACTTTTTCCTCCGGAGTCAGGACAGGTTCCGGGGGCCGGGCAGGCTGCGCGAAGGCGGATGGGACGAGGAGAACTGTCGCGATCAACAGCGACCGGAGGTGTGACGGCATGGCAGCAGTTTTTCGTTGCGGGGGCGGTCACTCAAGCGGCGAATCGCGGCTTACCCGACACACCATGAAACTTTCCCCCATCACACTTCGCGGGCGCCATGTCCGGCTCGAACCGCTCGCGGAGTCGCATCACGCCTCGATGGAGCGGCTCGGTGCGGAACCGGAGGTCTGGCGATGGACGGGGTTTTTGCATGCGGATCCGCAGGAGTCGGTGCGTGGGTGGTGCAGGACGCTGGGGGCGATGCTGTCACGGGAGGAGGCGGTGCCGTTTGCGATTGTGGAGAGCGCGACGGGAAACGCGGTGGGCGGCACGGTGCTCTTCGACTATTCGGAGCCGAACCAGCGGCTGGAGATCGGCTACACCTGGTTGGCGAAGCCGGTGTGGCGGACGGCGGTGAACACGGAGGCGAAGTTTCTCCTGCTGCGGCATGCGTTCGAGACGCTGGGGTGCGGGCGTGTGCAGTTGAAGACCGACGCGCGCAACGTGCGCTCGCAGATGGCGATCGCGCGGCTGGGTGCGGTGCGCGAAGGCGTGCTGCGCTCGCACATGATCATGCCGGACGGATTCGTGCGTGACAGCGTGATGTTTTCCATCGTCGCAGCCGAGTGGCCCGTGGTGAAAGCGCGGCTGGAGGGGTGGCTGGCGCGGTGACGCCCGCCCGGGCTCAAAACCATTTTTTCTTCTTCAGGTAGATGACCATCAGAATGGTCGAGACGAAGGTCAGCAGGACGGCGTAGAGGTAGCCATGCGGTGACTTGAGCTCGGGCATGTGCTCGAAGTTCATGCCGTACCAGCCGCCCACCAGCACGGCGGGCAGCGTGACCGCGGTGAGGGCGGTGAGGAACTTGATGCCCTCGTTGGCCTCGAACTGGGCCTTGTTGAGAAAGATGTCGAAGGCGAGAAGCAGGCGGTCGTGGTAGCCGATGGCGGTGTCCTCGATGCGGGCGAGGTTGTCGCGCAGGTCGCGGAAATACGGCAGCATCACGGGACGGAGGAGCTTGGAGTCGCCGCGCGCGAGGCGGTCGATCACGTCGCGCTGCGGCCGGATGATCGTCCGCATTTTCGAAAAGTCGCGGCGGACGTGGACGATCTCGCCGATGACGCCGCGCCGCGCGGTTTCCTCGGAGAGGACGTGCTCCTCAAGTTCCTCCAGTTCGCCGCGGAGCTCGTCGAGAGTGGGGGTGTAGTTGTCGACGAGGAAGTCGAGCAGGGTGTGGGCGAGACGGTCGGGGCCGCGGGCGACGACACCGGTGCTCTTGGTGGCGCGGTCGATGGCGGACTGCACGGATTTCAGCGGCGCGGTGTGGAAGCTGACAAGGTAATCCTTGCCGAGGAAGAGATCGAGTTCGGTGGTGGCGAACTTGTCGGTGCGCTTGAAATCGACGGCGTGCGTGACGATGAAAAGGTAGTCCTCGTAGTCCTCGACCTTGGGGAGGGAGTTGGGCGAGACGCAGTCTTCGATGGCGAGGGGGTGAAACTGGAAGACGGATTCGAGGACGAACTTCCACTCCTCCTCGGTGGGCTTGTCGAGGTCGACCCAGAGGAGGAGGCCCTTATCCGCGCGGACGAGGCGGAGGGCCTCGCGCTCCAGATCCTGGCCGACCAGTTTGCCGTCGCTGAAGATGAAGGAACGGATCATGGCCGGACGGGAGACCTGGTCGGGGCTACAGCCCGAGCTTCTGCTCCACGGCGGCGAGGGACGCGATGAACGCCTCGGGGGTCTCGGCGGCGAGCATGGCGGCGCGGTCGGCGGGGTCGCGGAGGAGCTTGCAGAGGGCGCTGACGACGGCGAGGTAGTCGCCGGGCTTCGATTTGGGCGTGCCGAGGACGAAGAAGAGCTTCACGATCTCGCCATTGGCGTCGAAGGGGATGCCGGCGTTGCTACGGCCGACGGCGAGGACGATCTGCTTCACGTGCTCGGTGCGGGCGTGGGGGAGTGCGATGGCGTTGCCGAGGCAGGTGGTGTCGAGGCGGTCGCGGGCGAGGAGTTCGTCGTAGAAGCCGGCGTAGTTGGCGACGTCGGGATGGCCGTCGAGCAGCTTGGCGACCTCGTTGAGCGCGGCGGTGCGCTTGCTGCTCTGCACGTTGAGGGCGATGCGGGCAGGGGCGAGGAGCGAGGTGATTTTGCCGGCCATGCGAAGTGGGAAGCCGACAATGAAAGCAGAACCGGCCCCGGCGAAAGCAGAAAAGCGGAAAAGGCGCGGAAAGCGACGCGGTCGGGGGCGGGCGGCGGAGCGCAGCGGGAGGGGAAATGCGTTGCGGGCGGCGGGGCGGGGCGCTGAGTTACGGCCATGAAACAACTGATGGCGATCGGGCTTGTGTGGCTGGTGGGACTCACGGCGGTGCGCGCGGCGGACGAGGCGTTTTCGCGGACGGTGCGCGCGGAGGACTTTTCGGCGGCGGGGCTTGGCAAGCTGTCGCCGGAGGAACTCACGCGGCTCGACGCTCTCGTGCGCGACTACAAGAGCGGGGCCCTCGCGGCGGCACGGCAGGAGGCGGCGGCTGCGGCGGAGGCCCGCGTGGCGGCCGAGGCGAAGGCGGCGCGGGCCGAGGCGGAGACGCAGGCGGCGAAGGCCGAGGCGCTGAAGTCCGAGACGGCGCGCGCAGCGGCGGCCAAGGCGGCGAAGGAGCAGGCGGAGGTGGCGAAGGCCGAGGCGGCGAAGGCGAAGAAAGCCGAGGGCGGCAGCCTCCTGTCGCGGGCCAAGGTGCTGCTCACCCCCGGCACGGAGATCGAGTATGCGACGGTGGAGAGCCGCATCAGGGGGGACTTCAAGGGCTGGGAGGGGAAGGCGATCCTCACCCTGGAGGACGGGTCGCGCTGGCAGATCGCCAACGGCGGGAGCTACATGACTCCGCCCCTGCCAAGCCCCAAGGTGAAGATCGAGCCTTCGAGTCTCGGGGGGTTCTGGATGAAGATCGAGGGGGTCGCCAGCCGGGTGAAGGTGCTGCCGCTCGGCACGAAATAGTTAATGACCCCCGCATCCGTTGCTGCAAAGGGAGTGTGGTCGGACGCCTCGTGGGCGGAGCGCGGCGGCGCGGTGGCCTGGCGCGTGGGGCTGACGACGTTTGGCATTCTGGCGCTGGAGCTGGCGCTGATCCGGTGGACCTCGTCGCAGGTGCGGGTCTTCGCGTATTTCAACAACCTCGTGCTCATCTGCGCGTTTCTCGGGATGGGGCTGGGCGTGGCGCTGGGGAAGAGATGGCCGGGGCTGGTGCATGGGGTGCTGCCGGCGCTGCTGGCGCTGGTGCTGCCGCTGGCGTTTTCCGATGAACTCGGGCTGGTGCATCTGCAGTTTCCCGACCGCAGCATCATGCTGTGGGGTGCGGACCAGGTGGCGGCCAATGGGTGGATCTTTGCGCGGAGCCTGGCGGTGTTCATCGCGCTGCTGGTCGGAGTGGTGGGGGTGTTTGTGTGCTGCGGTGCGCCGCTCGGCGTGCTGTTTGCGCGGCTGCCGGCGTTGCGGGCGTATCACGCGGATCTCTTCGGGTCGCTCGTGGGCGTGGCGGCGTTCACCGCAGCCTCGTGGCTCGATGCGGGACCGGGAGTGTGGCTGCTGCTGGGCGGGCTGCCGTTTGTCGTGCTGGCGCGGACACGGCTGGCGCTGGTGCTCGCGCTGGTCGTCGCGGGGCTGGGGTGGTGGTCGCAACACGGAGCGATGTTTTCACCGTACAACCGCATCGTGATGAAACGGGAGTCGGCGAGCTATCTGGAGCTGCAGGTGAACCGGGATTTTCACCAATACATGGTGGACCTGTCGGAGCGGCGGCTGACGTCGCCTGCGCTGCCGGAGGCGGACCGGGCGTCGCTGCGGACGCTGCAGGATTTGTACGACCTGCCGTTCAAGGTCAACGCGAGCCGGCGCTCGGCGCTGGTGGTGGGCGCGGGCACGGGCAACGACGTCCAGGCGGCGCTGCGCAACGGCTACGCGCACGTGACGAGCGTCGACATCGACGGGCGCATCATCGCGCTCGGCCGCGCGCACCATCCCGAGCGACCGTATGCGAACGCCGCGGTGCGGCCGGTGGTGGATGATGCGCGGGCGTTCTTCGAAAAGAACCGCGAGGAGAAATTCGATGTGGTCTGCTTCGGACTGCTCGACTCGCACGCCATGAGTTCGGCGATGTCGACGCTGCGGCTCGACAACTACGTCTACACCGAGGAGGGCATCCACGCGGCGTGGAACCGCGTCGGCCCCGACGGGCATCTCTCGCTGGCGATCTCCTGCATCGCAGGACGGTGGTTTTTCGAGCGGCTCTACTGGACGATCACGCGGGCGACGGGGCGCGAGCCGATCGCGTTCTACAGTCCGCTGCACTACACGACGGCGACGTTTGTGGTGCCGCGGCCCGGAGCGAAGCTGGACGAGCCGCTGGTGACGGCGCGGGCGAAGCTCACGCCGACCTCGCCGATGGAGCGCGTGGCGACGACGAGCGACGACTGGCCGTTTCTGCACCTGCGGCCCGGCGTGGTGCCGTGGGGCTACATCGCGGTGATCAGCGCGGTGCTGCTGCTGGCGGTCGTGAGTGCGCGGGCGGTGTTTGGGTTTGCGAAAGGAGGAGGCAATTTTCACCGGCCGCTGTTGCTGATGGGCGCGGCGTTTCTGCTGATCGAAACGCGGGGGGTGACGAGCCTGTCGCTGCTCTTCGGCTCGACGTGGGTGGTGAACTCGGCGGTGTTCGGGGGCATCCTGCTGATGGTGCTCGCGGGCAACGCCGCGGTGCGCCGCTGGCGGTGGACGAACCCGCTGCCGTGGTTTGCCCCGCTGCTCGCGGCGGTGGCGCTGCTGTACGTTTTTCCGATGGCGTGGCTGCACTCGCTGCCGCTGTGGGAGCGCGGGCTGGTGGGCGGGCTGCTCACGGGGCTGCCGATCGGCATCGCGGGCGTGATCGTGCCGATGTTGCTGGCGCGCGCGGCCAATCCCGCGTCGGCGCTGGGGGCGAACCTGCTGGGCGCGGTGCTGGGCGGGTGCCTGGAGTATTTCTCGATGGTGGGCGGGCTGGGGGCGCTGGCGCTGCTGGCGGCGGTGCTGTACCTGGGGGCGCTGTGGGATCTGGTGCGGGAACGACGGGGCGTGGCGTCGGCGTAGGCGGCCGGCGAGGCGTGGCGGGGCCGGTGAAGCGCCTGCCAGCAGGCGGCCTACAAAAAGGCAGACGGCGCCCCGGGAGGGAGCGCCGTCGGACTGGATGTAGTGCTTTTTTGGTTACGCGGTCGGCGGGGTGTCCGGGGCGTCGGCGGAGGCGTTGCCGGCGGCGGCCTGCTCCTCGTCGCTCTCGACGACGCGGGCGATGCTGAGGAGCTTGTCGCCGGGGGCGAGGGTGAGGAGCTTCACGCCCTTGCCGCCGCGGTTGACCTCGCGGATCGTGTTCACCGGGCAGCGCACGCTCTGGCCCTTGGCCGTGAGGAGCATGATCTCGTCGGTGTCCTTGATGCTGAGGGCGCCGGCGAGCTTGACCGAGCCGTCCTCGGGCAGGTCGATGGCCCAGACGCCGCTGCCGCCGCGGTTGATGAGGCGGTAGTCCTCGAAACGCGTGCGGACGCCGAGGCCGGCCTCGCTCGCCACGAGGAACTTCGCGGTGTGGTCGACGACCTCGATGACGTCGAGGTAGTCGCTGTCGAGCTTGAAGCGCATGCCGGTGACGCCACCGGTGGCGCGGCCCGTGGGGCGGAAGAGGTCTTCGCCGCTCTCGGCGTCGCGCTCGCGGAAGCGGACGGCGAGGCCCTGGTGCGAGACGAGGATGAGCTCGTCGTTGCCCGTGGTGAGGACGGTGCCGATGACGGTGTCCTTCTCGGCGAGGTTGATGCCGATGAGGCCGCCGTCGCGGGTGCAGTTGGCGTAGTCGGCGAGGGAGCTCTTCTTGATGACGCCGCTCTTGGTCGCCATGACGAGGTAGCGGTCCTCGGCGAAGTCCTTCACGCAGATCATCGCGGCGATCTTCTCGCCCTCGGCGAGGCGGAGGAAGGAGGAGACGGACTTGCCCTTGGCGGTGCGGGTGCCCTCGGGGATGTCGTAGACCTTCTTCGCATGGCACTGGCCGATGCTCGTCAGGAACAGGATGTAGTCGTGGGTCGAGGCCGTGAAGAGGTTCTCCACGAAATCCTCGTCGTAGGTCTCGGCGCCGATGACGCCTTTGCCGCCGCGTTTCTGCGAGCGGTAGTCGGCGACGGGGGTGCGCTTGATGAAGCCGAGGTGGGAGACCGTGATCACGCAGCCCTCGTTGGGGATGACGTCCTCCATGCGGAATTCGCCGGCGGAGCCGATGATCTCGGTGCGGCGGGGGGAAGTGTACTTCGCCTTCATCTCGCCGAGTTCGGTCTTGATGAGGGCCATGAGCTTGGCCTCGGACTCGAGGATGCCGCGGAGCTCCTCGATGAGCTTCATCAGCTCGAGGTACTCGGCCTCGATCTTGCCGCGCTCGAGGCCGGTGAGCTGGTAGAGGCGGAGTTCGAGGATGGCGTCGGTCTGGCGCTC
The DNA here is from genome assembly GCA_026398065.1 of Verrucomicrobiota bacterium. GTDB lineage: Bacteria > Verrucomicrobiota > Verrucomicrobiia > Opitutales > Opitutaceae > GAS368. The sequence goes on from JAPLTR010000933.1 coordinate 22,361, forward strand.
GGAGAGCGGGTACTTGGCCATCAACTTCACCTTGGCCTCCTCGCGGTTGGCGGAGGCGCGGATGATTTTGACGAAGTCGTCGAGGTTATCGAGGGCGATGATGTAGCCCTCGAGGATGTGGGCGCGGTCCTCGGCCTCCTTGAGGCGGAACTTCGTGCGGCGCGTGACGACGTCGCGGCGGTGCTCGATGTAGCACTCGATGAGTTCCTTGTTGTTCATCTGCTTCGGGCGCTTCTTGTCGAGGGCCAGGAGCGTGACGCCGAAGGAGGATTCGAGGGCGGTCTTTTGGAAGAGCTGGTTAATGACGACCTTCGCCTGCTCGCCGCGCTTGAGCTCGATGACGATGCGGGTGTTTTCGTCGGACTCGTCGCGGAGGTCGCGGATGCCGTCGATCTCCTTTTCGCCGACGAGTTCGGCGATGCGGGTGACGAGGGTGGCGCGGTTCACGTTGTACGGGATCTCCGTGATCACGATCTGCTCCATGCCGCCCTTGAGCTCCTCGGTGTGGGCCTTGCCGCGCGTGCGGACGATGCCCTTGCCGGTCTTCAGGTAACTGAGGATGCCGTCGCGGCCGGAGATGACGCCGCCGGTGGGGAAATCGGGTCCGCGGATGATGTCGCACAGGGCATCGACGGAGATGCGCGGGTTGTCGATGATGGCGACGGTGGCGTCGATGATCTCGTCGAGGTTGTGCGGCGGGATGTTCGTCGTCATGCCGACGGCGATACCGGTCGAGCCGTTCATCAACAGATTCGGCAGCGCGGACGGGAGGACGGTCGGCTCCGTGGTGGACTCCTTGTAGTTGGGGACGAAATCGACTGTGTCCTCCTCGATGTTTTTGAGCAGGTCTTCGGCGATGTCCTTGAGGCGGGCCTCGGTGTAACGGTAGGCCGCGGGCGGATCGCCGTCGACGGAGCCGAAGTTGCCCTGCGGGTCGATCAGCGGGTAACGCATGACCCAGGGCTGGGCCATGCGGACGAGCGTGTCGTACACGGAGGAGTCGCCGTGCGGGTGGTAGTTCTTGAGCACCTCGCCGACGACACCGGCGCACTTGTCGAAGGAGCGGTTGTGCAGGAGGCCTTCCCGGAGCATCGCGTAGAGCACGCGGCGCTGCACGGGCTTCAGGCCATCGCGGGCGTCGGGGAGGGCGCGCGAGATGATGACGGACATCGAATACTCGATGTAGGCCGTCTGCATGATGTCGGTAATGTTGGCCGAGGAGAGTTTTTCGTTGGCAGTATACACGGAGCGAAAGTGTCAGGAGGAACTTAACAAGGAGGTGTTGAGAGACGCGGCGGCTTAAACGTCCAGGAACTGGACGTTGAGGGCGTTGTCCTCGATGAACTGGCGGCGGGGGGGGACTTCGTCGCCCATGAGGAGGGTGAAGAGGCCGTCGGCCTTCGCGGCGTCGTCGATCGAGACCTTGAGGAGGCGGCGTTTTTCCGGGTCCATCGTCGTCTCGAAGAGCTGCTTCGGGTTCATTTCGCCGAGACCCTTGTACCGCTGGATGCTGAGACCCTTGCGGCCGTTGGCGCGGATCTGGGTGACGATGTCGAGGGGCCCGAGGAGCTCGGTCTTGTTCTCGTTCTTGGTGCCAAGGTTCTCGACGACGGTGTAGCGCGGGGTGGCGGTCGGCGTGAACGTCGAGACGTCGAGGCCGGTCTTCGCGAGGGCGACGAGCAGCTTGCTCATTTCGGTGCTTTCGAAGATTTCGTGGATCGTGACGCGCTTCTGCGTCGCGTAGGATTTTTTCTCGACGGGCGCCGGGGTGGCCGGGAGCGAGGGATCGGCGTTGGGGATGGCGGGCTCGACCTGGTCGGTGAGGTCGGCGTTGAGCTTGTGCGCGGTGAGGAAATCGGCGCGGGCGTGCTCGTCGCGGAGGAACTCGTGGTCCTCCTTGTTGCCCTCGCGGATGCGGGCGACGTAGCGCGGGAGGGCGCGGGTGGCCGGGTCCTGGGTGTCGAGGTACTCGGCGAGCGAGGCGCCGTAGCGGGTGACGCCGCCGCCGAACTTTTCGAGGAGGGCGAGGTTTTCGACGATGGTCTCGATCTGCGCGGGGGCGAAGACGTGGCCGTCGGTGAGACGGGTGAGCACGATGTCCTCGGAGCCGAGCTCGAGGAGGATGCGGTTGAGCTGGTCGTCGTTGTCGACGTACTGCTCGCGCTTCTTGCGCTTGATCTTATAGAGGGGCGGCTGGGCGATGTAGACGTAGCCGCGCTCGATCAGGCCCTTCATCTGGCGGTAGAGGAAGGTGAGGAGGAGGGTGCGGATGTGGGAGCCGTCCACATCGGCATCCGTCATGATGATGATCTTGTGGTAGCGGGCCTTGGCGGCGTTGAAGCCGCCGACGGATTCGTCGCCCTCGCCGATGCCGGTGCCGCAGGCGGTGATGAGGGTGCGGATTTCCTCGTTGGCGAGGACCTTGTCGAGGCGGGCCTTCTCGGTGTTGATGAGCTTGCCGCGGAGGGGGAGGATCGCCTGGAAACGGCGGTCGCGACCCTGCTTGGCGGAGCCACCGGCTGAGTCGCCCTCGACGATGTAGAGTTCGGTGAGGGCGGGATCGCGCTCGGAGCAGTCGGCGAGCTTGCCGGGGAGGCCGCCGCCGGAGAGGGCGCCCTTGCGGACGGTCTCGCGGGCCTTGCGGGCGGCCTCGCGGGCGCGGGCGCCGTTGAGGGCCTTGTCCACGATGCGTTTGGCGATGCCGGGATTGGTCTCGAAATACTGCATCAGGCCCTCGTACGTGACGGAGCCGACGACGCTCTCGACCTCGGGGGAGAGGAGCTTGACCTTGGTCTGCGACTCGAACTTCGGGTCGCTGTGCTTGATCGAGATGACGGCGGCGAGACCCTCGCGGACGTCGTCACCGGTGATCTGCGGGTCCTTTTCCTTCAGGAGATTGTTGGCCTTGGAGTACTGGTTGATCGCGCGGGTGAGGGCGGAGCGGAAGCCGGAGAGGTTGGTGCCGCCGTCGGGATTGTGGATCGTGTTGGTGTAACAGAGGACCTGATCGTTGTAGGTGTCGTTGTACTGGAGGACGACCTCGCAGTGGATCTCGGCGGCCTTCTCATCGAGCTGGATCTTGGTCTCCTTGGTGAAACGGATCGGCTTCGGGTGGAGGGCCTGCTTCCCCTGGTTGAGCTGCTTCACGAACTCCTCGACGCCATCCTTGTAGAAATAGCGCTCGGGCTTGGGCTCGGCGGGGCGCTCGTCGGTGAAGATGATTTCAAGGCCGGAATTGAGGAAGGCGAGCTCACGGAGGCGCTGGCTGATGCGGGCGGCGACGAAGACGGTAGTCTCGCGGAAGATCTCGGCGTCGGGCTTGAAGCTGATGTAGGTGCCGGTGCCGCGGGCGGTGCCGATGACCTCGAGTTTCTTCACGGTCTTGCCGCGCTCGAACTTCATGTGGTGGACGGAGCCGCCGCGGGAGACCTCGACCTCGAACCACTCGGAGACGGCGTTGACGCACTTGGCGCCGACGCCGTGGGTGCCGCCGGAGAACTTGTATCCGCCCTGGCCATATTTGCCGCCGGAGTGGAGGGTCGTCAGGACCAGCTCGACGCCGGGCAGACCGGAGTCCTTGTTGATGTCGACCGGGATGCCGCGACCGTTGTCGCGGATGCTGATGGAGCCATCGACGTGGATGTTGACCTCGATGCGGGAGCAGAAGTTGGCGAGATGTTCGTCGACGGAGTTGTCGAGGACCTCGGAAACGCAGTGGTGGAGGGCGCGCTCATCGGTGCCGCCGATGTACATGCCGGGCTTCTTGCGGACGGCTTCGAGGCCCTTGAGCTGGCCCAGTTTGTTGGCGTCGTAGGCATCGGCGCCGGCCTGGTTGGTTGCGTTGCGTTCTGCGTCAGATTGATCGGCCATGAAAGGGTGGTGGGAGGGTGAAAAATGAAAGGAAAATTCTCTCGCGAACCGGTCGCGGACGCGAGGGTTTTTTTGAAGAAAAAGTTGGCGGGAAACGGCCTTCATTTGCCTTTAAAACGAGAGTTTCGTTTGACCGGGGTGGGGGTACCGGCAAGCTCGGCTTTGCAATGCCCAGCCCCGCCATCGAAAGCCTCCTTATCCTCCAAGATCGCGACTCGAAACGCCTGGGGTTTGAGGCCCAGTTGAAGGGAGTGCCGGCCGACATCGCCAGGGTGGAGGCCAAAATCGCCGCCGAGAAGGCCGCGATCGAGGCCGCCAAGCAGGAATTGAAGGAGCTGGAGACGAAGAAGAAGCTGTTGGAGACCGAGATCGGGTCGGCCGAGACCAACATGGGTTAGTACAAGACCCAGCTGTCGCTGGTGAAGAAGAACGACGAGTACCAGGCTCTGGGACACCAGATCGAGACCACGGAAAAGGCCATCGGAGTGCTTGAGGAACAGGAACTTGAGGTCATGTACGCCATCGACGTGGCGAAGAAGAAGTTTGCGGCGGCAGAGGCCGAGCTGAAGGCGAACATCTCCGGCCACGAGGCGCGCATCAAGACGCTCAAGGAGCGGGCGGACAATCTGGCGGCGGAAGTGAAGGCGGCGCAGGCGGAGGTCGTGACCGCCCGGGGTCCGGTCGGCGAGCCGAAGCTTAGGGTCTATGACCGCATCGCGAGCCGGCAGCAGCCGGTGATTGTCCCGATCGTGCATACGGACAAGTGCGGGGGGTGTCATTTGAAGATTTCGGGCGACGTGGTGTCGGTGGCCCGGGGCAAGTTTGACCCGATCGCCGCCCTGCCGACCTGCGACCAGTGCGGGCGGATCGTGTACTGGGAATAAGGCGGAGGGCCGGGAATTCGGTGGAGATCTCATCTCTTCGGGGTGGGGCTGTGGCGGGACGCTGGCCTTTGGCCGGGACTGGCCGGTGCGATGAGGTACGATTGGGTACGATTTGGTTGGATTTACTTGGATTCGGTCGGATTTGGCCGGGGTCCGGCGAGCTGACCGGTGCGAGAACGCGTGGCGGGGGGGGCGATTTTGACGCGGTAGAGGAATACATGGCGGTCGAAACGCGGGGCATGAGGAGAACCCGGAGGCGGACCGATGCCGCTGATCGGGCGGGGGCGGGGGAGGTTGGATTGGGTCGGAGGCACTTGGAGGTGGTGCGATTTGGTTGGATTTACCCCGATGACCGGGATGGCAGGGAGGATAACGCGGCGGGAGGCGTTTGGGCCCGAGGGGACGTGGCGGGGGCGAAAGTCGGGGCATAAAGCCCCTCCCACAGCTCATACCGCTCTGAGGTCGGCAGGGAGATGGGGTGGCAGTGGGCCGGGGTGGATTCGATGAGGTTGGATTTGGTGCGATTTGGTTGGATTTGCTGGGAGGAGGTCGGATTTGGGCGGATGTGCCGGGGCCGGCGGGCTGGGCGGGTGGGATTGGACGTTGCGGAGAGGGGATGAGGCCGTGGAAACGCGGCGCGCGCAGAACGCGGGGCGGACCGGAGTTGATCCCGTGAACGTGGGGGAGGCTGGATTTACTTGGATTTGGTGCGATTTGGCCGGATGTGCTCCGATGGCCGGGAGGGCTGGCTGGCCCCGGGGGGGGCTGGGGTCTGACCGCCAGGGTATAAAGTCCTTCCTCCCGTGCTTGGCGGCAGTTGGGAAAGCGGCCGCTCTCCGCCCGGTCCGTGGCGCACGGAGCGGGACGCCACTCTGGCGGCGAAAATCCGCGTCAGGGCGGGAGGTGGTCGGGTGCAGTTCATCGGTTCCCATTCTATCTCTTTCCGCGCGCGATGCCTACCCGTCCATTCGCTCGGTTCGCTCCATTCCGGAAAATTGCACGCGCGGGTGTGAAATTGTCCGTTTGCGCGAAATTTTAGGGAGGCTCTCCGGGCAGACGGGGGCGGCCGAGACGGCGGTTTGGGCGGAGCGGGCGCCGAATTTCCTTATCAAGCCGGCCAATCGGACTATCGATGAGGGCCCTATGGCCATCATCGCGACGACGACGAATCCCTCGAAACTCCTGCTCAGCCTGCAGCAAGCCATCGACGACGGGAGCATCGACACGTGGGAGAAGGACGCCGACAGCGACTTCACACCCTCGGCTGCCGAATGGAAGAATCGCGCGTGGTTTCGCCCCCGGGTCGATCAAACCGCGCTGACGTTCCGCTTGGTCGGACCGGAAAAGAGCAAGCTCGATGCGGCTTTCTACGGGGCCTTTCACGGGAGACTCATCGAGACCCTGCTGGCGCATTTTCCGACGCAGCTGAGCGGCGTGGCGGCGACGCCGACGGTGTCGCCGGACGACAATTTCAATCCGGCGTAGGCACCGATAGGGAAGACACGTTTCGCTTTGGCCAGGTCGTCCCGGCAACAAGGGCGGCGACGGAGGTGCTGTGTGCGGTGGCGGTGCGACGGGATACGGGCTCCGAAAGTCGGGGCATAAAGCCCCTCCCACAGTTTCGGACACCGTCTTTTAGGGCCGAGCGGGCGGCCTTGCTTTTGAAGGGGAGGGGGCTACGGTCCGCCCCCTTAGCTTCGGGGCTTGGTCGTCGCTCCGAGTTCTTTGATCCCAAGGCGCGGGCTAAACCCGCGTCCGTTTTATAAAATTCGGAGAGGAAAGTCCGGACACCGCAGAGCAGGTTGCTGGGCCAGCCGCAAGGCGAGCCCAGGCGGCGCGTTTCAAGGCGCGCCGACGGAAAGTGTCACAGAGAATATACCGCCGCGCGGGCAACCGCGCGGTAAGGGTGAAAAGGTGGGGTAAGAGCCCACCGCGCCGCTGGCGACAGCGGCGGCAGGACAAACCCCGGCCGGTGCAAGGCAAAATAGGTGACTGGGCGGCTCGTCCGATAGTCACGGGTATGCCGCATCCATCGTCGCGAAGCGCAAGCCGAGCGGCGGGGACCCGCCCGCAAGGGCGGGAGAGAAATGACGGCCGAAGCGCCGCAAGGCGTGGAACAGAATCCGGCTTACCGGTCCCGAAGCTAAGACTTTTTTCGATGGGAAATGCGGCGGCGGGGCGGCCCGGAGCCGATGGGGCGGGCGGGGAAACGCCCAAGGGCGGACCGAAGTCCGCCCGACGTGCGATCCGGGACCGGGGGAGGCCGGCTCAAAGGCCCCATCTTGCCTTCAACCCCTCGTAGTCCGACTTGGTGATGTCGTTGAAATCGACGCGGCGGTAGGACATGACCTTGGGGGTCAGCGGGGGGAACTGGCCGCGGCCGAAGAGATCGTTGAAGCCCCAGAGACGGATGGGGGCGTCGTACACGCGGAGCGACCAGGGCTCCACCGCGACGGTACTGTCATACATGGCGACAAGCGAACCGCGGATCGCCATGACGCGCTGGGTGCCGGTGGAATTGTTCTCAAGGAAGCGCGGGAAGTTGTGGACGCCGCCGCTGTAGTAGCCATTGCCGGCTTCGGGCGAAGGCACGAGGCCGGTCATGATGGCGGTGGAGAGCTCGGTGCTGGAGGAGAAGAACTTGGTGGTGCGGGTGACGGCGGCGCCGACGCTGTTCAGGGCGACGTCGCCGGCGGGGTCGCCGATCGGGTCGCGGGTGTAGGTCGCGGCGGTGGTGCTGCCGTCCATGGCGT
>JAPLTR010000523.1 GCA_026398065.1 Verrucomicrobiota bacterium
CGTGGTTCACACCGTCCTTCTCGAAGCACCAGGGAAAACGCTGTGGCGGCTGCCAGATACATGTGCAGAATCGGGCGACCTACCGGCCCGTCGCCACCACCCTGCACATCCTCAAGACCATCCGGGACAGTTACCCGGCGAAGCTCGAATTGCACGCCAGCTATTTCGACAAGGTCATGGGCACCTCGACGGTGCGCGAGGCGTTTGAGCGGGGCGACGCGACCGCGGAGATCGTGGCGCGCTGGGAGCCGGGGCTCGCGGACTTTGCGAAGCTGCGCGCGGAGTTCCTGCTGTACGCCTAAAATGGCGCAAACGTAACCGGCTTTTGCTTGTCCGCGCGGGGTGAAGCTGAATCCATGCAGCTCCCCACTATGTTCGACGCTGCCCGCCTTCGTCTCGTCCTTTTCGTGCTCCTATCCGCCGCCGCGATCCCGCCCGGGAGCCGCGCCGCCGATGCGCCCAAGGGCGGGGGCAAACGCACCGAGGCGCGCAGCGCCGGCAACACGCCATGGTGGAACGAGGTGGACAATGGGCCGTTCCAGGCGGAGACGATTTTCACGGGCCGCAACGGCGAGGCCGCCGCTCTGAAGGGGCTCGCGATCAAGCTTGGCCCGGCGCGCGACACCTCGGTGGTGTTCGACACGGAGCTGCTCGCATGGCGCGCGGCGTTCGATGGGGTGATCCGACTCGACGGCACGCCGTGGAGCGGCAGCCATGGCGGCAACTCCACCTATCCGGAGGGCAACGCGCAGTTCTTCTTTCACAATCCCGCCGGCCTCGGCTGGGCGATCGACGGGAGCTGGGCGGACACCCGGCCGATCAAGTCCGGTCCGCTCCCGCGCGGCACCGGCCGCTACCTCGGACTGTTCCGGCACGGCAACCAGGTCGTGCTGCACTATTCGGTCGCTGGTGTGGATGTGCTGGAACTGCCCGCGCTCGAGACCGTCGCGGGCGTCCGCACGGTAACGCGCACGCTGAATGTGGGGGCGACGCCGGACCACGCGCTCGAACTGCTCGTGCGCGACGCACCCGACGCGGCCAACCCGGTGACGCCGCGCGTGCGCAAGGACGCGAGGGCCTACCTTGTCGGCGCGCCGGCGGGAGTCAGCCTCAAGGTCGCCGCAGATGGCCGTACCACGGTCGCCCTCGCCAAGGGCACGATGGCGGCGAAATTCAAGGTGGTCTACGCGGAGCGCGACGTGGATGTCGCCGGAGTGGCGAAGGCGGGTGACCTCGCGGCCCTCACCCACGGCGGCCCGGGGCTGTTTCAGGAGACGTTTGCGGTGAAGGGGCAGCTCGACCCGCAGGCCGCGACAAAGACCTATGCGGTCGATGTGATCCCGCTGCCCGTGGAAAACCCATGGAAGGCGCAGGCGCGGTTCGGCGGCTTCGACTTTTTTGCGGACGGGAAGCGCGCGGCGTTTTCGTCGTGGAATGGCGACGTATGGATCGCCGACGGTATCGACGGCGATCTGGCGAAGATCACCTGGCGGCGTTTCGCCTCCGGTATGTTTCAAACGCTCGGGCTCAAGATCGTCGATGATGTGATCTACACGCAGGGCCGCGACCAGATCACCCGGTTGCGCGACCTCAACGGCGACGGCGAGGCGGACGCGTATGAGTGCTTCAACAACGACGTGATGATCACGTCGGGCTTTCACGAATTTTCCTTCGACCTGCAGACGGACAAGGCGGGCAATTTCTATTTCAGCAAGGCCATGCCGGTGAACCAAGGCGGGCGCGGCTTTGGGCCGTGGACGCCCAACAACGGCACGGTGATGAAGGTGAGCAAGGACGGCTCCAAGCTCGATGTGGTCGCGTGGGGTTTCCGCGCGCCCGGCGGTGTGGGCGTGAGTCCCGACGGCATCGTCACGACGGGCGAAAACGAGGGCTCGTGGGTGCCCGCCTGCAAGATCACGTGGACCAGGCCGGGTGAGCTGACCTTCAACGGCGTCGTGCCCAGCAAGTGGGATCGCGCCAACTGGCTCGGCGCGCTGCCCGGTGCGCCCACCGACTACAGCAAGCCCCTCTGCTGGATTCCCTACTTCGTCGACAACTCCAGCGGCAGCCAGGTGTGGGTGCCGGAGGATTCGCCGTGGGATCCGCGGCACCGCGGTGAGATGCTCCACCTCTCCTATGGCAAATCGAGCGTCTTCCGCGTGCTGCGCGAGGAGGTCGACGGCCAGGTGCAGGGCGGGGTCTACAAGCTGCCCATCGACGTGAGCGCGGCGGTGATGCGCGCGCGCTTTCACCCGAAGAACGGCCAGCTCTACGTGGTGGGTTTCCGCGGCTGGCAGACGAACGGCCGCGATGCTTTTCAACGCATCCGCTATACCGGCGTGACGGTGCCCCAGCCGACGGAGCTGCACGCCGTTTCTCGGCGCCGCTCGACGCGAAGACGGCTGAGGACCGCCAGCGCTACTCGGTCAGCAAATGGAACTACGTGTGGGGGCCGCAGTATGGCTCGGGCCGATTCTCGATCGACCAACCCGACGCCGAGGCGGAGCAGAAGGCGATCACGGTCGCATCCAAGGGCGCGCAAAACAGCATCGACACGGTGACGGTCGCCGCGGCGAAGCTGCTCGACGACGGGCACACGGTGTTTCTGTACATTCCGAAGATGACGGCGGCGATGCAGATGGAGATCAAACTGGACCTCCAGAGCGCGAAGGGCGCGCCGGTGCGCGACACGATCTACAACACGGTGCACAAGGTGGCGGGGAACTACACGGTGCCGGGCGTGCGCTGGGAGGATATCAAGGTCGTGGATACGGTGCCGGCCGGCCAGCCGGGGCTGATCCTGAGCTTTAATGCCGAGATCACGGACGCCGTCCGCGTGGACCAGCTCGCGCTCAACACGCCCGCGGGCACGCCGCCCTCGGTGTTTGTCGGCGGGTCCGACTACGGCGCTGCGTGGCAGGGCACGCTGATCGCGCCGGAGCGCGACGACTACACGTTCTCCATCGATGGCGTGGGTACCGCGTCGCTCCAGATCGACGGAAAGGTCGTCGCGAGCGGCGCGCTGCCGTTCACGGCGAAGGCGGCGGTGACGCTGGCGAAGGGGCCGCACCAGATCTTTTGCAGCTACAAGAGCGCCGCCGGCGGGGAAGGCCGCGTCCGTTTGATGTGGAGCAGCCCGCAGTTCCGCACCGAGCCGGTGCCGGCCTCGGCATTTCGCGTGTTGCCGGGTGCGGAGGTCGAGGCGTGGGCGAAGGTGCGCGAGGGCCGCGAGGTGTTTTCCGCGGCGCAGTGCATCCGCTGTCACCAGCCGCGCGGACGCCTGCCGGCCACGGCGATGCCGGAGCTGGCCGAACTTGCGCCGGATTTCGAGAATGCCGGCAACCGCTTCGAGGCGGCGTGGCTGGAAAAATGGATCGCGGCCCCGCAGGGCCACTGCCCGTCGGTGGCGACGGAGCGCGCGGCCGATATCGCGGCCCACCTCGCGTCGCAAAAGTCGGCGGGCTGGATGGGCGCGACGCTGCCGACCGACGCCAGGAGCATCGCCGACGGTGCGGCGCTCGTGGAGAAGCTGCATCTCGGCTTCTGGGTCGAGCCGCTGACGAAGGCGCGCAAGCACACGGACGGCGGCCTGGTCGAGCAGTTGTTGCAGCCGGCGCTGCACCATCCCGACACGGTGTTTCCCGATGTGCGGCTGAGCCGGTCCGAGGCCACCCAGATCGCGGCGTACATCCGGTCGAAGCAGCCGGCCGCGGTGACGTGGACGGCGAAGGGCAACGCGGCGGTGGGCAAGGAAGCGGTCGCAGCGTCGTGTGTCGTGTGTCACTCGGCCGAGCCCGCCAGCGCGAAGGCGCTCGCGTTGGAGGACATGACGAAGCGGGACTGGACCGTGAAGGGCTGTGTGGCGGAGAACCACGGGAAGGCGCCCGACCTGCATTTGAGCCGCGAGGAAGTCACCGCGCTGATCGCCTTCCGCAACGGCGACCGCGATGCCGGCATCGCCTCGCTCCGCCGCTTTGCGCCCGCGGAATACGCGGCGAGCCAGATGAAGCGCCTCAATTGCGTGCAGTGCCACTCGGGGGCGGGCGAGAGCAAGATCCCGGACCTCACGTTTGTGGGCGAGAAGCTGGATCGCGACTGGCTCACCGGCCTCTTTGCGGGCAAGCATGCGAAGATCCGTCCGTGGATGGAGGCGCGCATGCCGGCCTTTGCGAGCCGGGCGGAGAGACTGTCGCTCGGCCTCGCGTCGCGGCAGGGCGTGTCGTTGAAGAACGAGCTCCCCGCGGCGAAGCCGGAGCTGGTCGCGGTGGGCGCGAAGGTGGCCGGCCCCGAGGGCTATTCGTGTGTGGCGTGCCACGACCAGGGGGCGAAGAAGGCGCTGCAGGTCTTCGAGGGACAGGGCCCGAACCTCCAGGTCGCGGGCGAGCGGCTACGGTACGACTATTTCCAACGCTGGATGCACTGGCCGCAGCGCATCAGCCCCGCGACGATCATGCCGCGCTACACCAAGGACCGCGACAAGGGCGCGCTCGACACGCCGTTCGACGGGAAGGCGGAGCAGCAGTTCGAGGCGGTGTGGCAGTGGGTGCGCACGCTGAAGACGCCGTGACGCGGCCTACTCCCAGCGGGGTTCCTTGCCGAGCAGGTGGCGGACGAAGAAATCCTGGAGGCGGCGTTTGCCGTAGGGGGTGCCGGCGACGCCGTGGCCGGCGCCCGGCATCACGAAGAGCTCGAAATCCTTGTTCGCTTTGATCAGTGCGTCGGCGACCTGCATCGTGCTGGCGGGGTCCACATTTTTGTCCAGCTCGCCGACCATCAGCAGGAGTTTGCCCTGCAGTTTGGGCGCGAGCGTGACGTTGGACTGCGCGGCATAGTGCGGGCCGACGGGCCAGCCCATCCACTGTTCGTTCCACCAGATCTTGTCCATGCGGTTGTCGTGGCAGCCGCAGTCGGAGACGCCGACCTTGTAGAAATCGCTGTGCGTGAGCAGCGCGCCGAGGGAGCTCTGGCCGCCGGCGGAGGTGCCGTAGATGCCGACGCGCGTCAGGTCCATCTCGGGGCGGGATTGCGCGGCGGCCTTGATCCAGAGGATGCGGTCGGGCAGGCCGGCGTCGCCCAGGTTTTTCCAGCACACGTCGTGAAATTTCTTCGAGCGTCCGCTAGTGCCCATCCCGTCGATCTGGACGACGATGAAGCCGAGCTCGGCCAGCTCCATCATCGGCGAATGAGCGGAGAAGGCCTTCGGCACAAAGGCGCCGTGCGGTCCGGCGTAGATGTTTTCGATGACGGGATATTTTTTGGCGGGGTCAAAATTCGAAGGACGGAGGATGACGCCGCAAATATCCGTCTCCCCGTCGCGACCCTTGGCGGTGAAGCGTTCCGGCGCGCGCCGGCCGGCGGTCCAGAGTGCGGTCGCGTCGCCGCGTTCGAGTTCGCACACGAGTCGGCCATCGAGGGCGCGGCGCAGTTCCACGACCGGCGCGAGGTCCACCCGGGACCAAGTGTCGATGAAGAACCGCCGGTCGGGCGAGAAGGCGGTGGTGTGCGGACCGTCTCCGACGGTGAGGACGACCAGGCCGCTGCCGTCGAAGTTTGTCCGGCAAAGGTGCACATAGTAGGGGTCCTGGCCGGGGACGATCCCGCTGGCGAGGAACCAGACCTGGCGGGTGGCGCGGTCGACCCGCTCCACGCGGCGCACGACCCAGTCGCCGCGGGTGATCTGGTTCTTCACCCTACCGCTTTTGGCATCGTAGAGGTAGAGATGATTCCAGCCGTCGCGCTCCGACATCCAGATGAGTTCGCCGGTCTCGTCGAGGCGTTCGAGGAAGAATTTCCCGCTGTAGTCGATGAAGGTTGCGCTCCGCTCGTCGACGATCGCGGTGGCCGCGCCGGTGGCGGCGTCGACGCCGATGATCCGGAGCACCTGATGGCCGCGCTGATTGTAGCGAAAGGTGAAGCGCGAGGAGTCGGCGTTCCACCGGATGTCCATGTTGCCATTTTCGGTGAACGGGTTCGGAAACAGCGCGTCGTCGATGGGCGTCGCACGTTTCGTGGCGACGTCAATGAGCGTGGGGCGCGGGTGCGGCAATTTGTCGCCGGGCTTCAAATAGTCGAAGGTGACGACCTTGGGCTGAATCTGATCCTTCGGCGACGAGCTGACGACGGAGACCTTGTGCTCCTCGCCGGGTTCGACGCGGAGCGCCACGAGTTTTTTGGAATCGGGCGACCAGAAGAAGGAGCGGTCGCGGTAGGGGTTTTCGGGGCGGCCATCGGTGGTAACGACATGCTCGCGACGGCCGGCGATTTCGCGGAGAACGACATTGTGGTCGGCGATGGCCGCCTCCCATTGGCCGTCGGGCGAGCGCGTGCGCGCCGGAGAAGGCCGGGCGGCGCGGGCGGGGGCGGCGGGAGCCGATGGGCGTGGTGCGGGACCGCCGGTGATCGCGGCTTCGCGAGCGGTGTCGGCGGCCTCGAAGGCGGCGACAGTCTGGCCGTCGGCAGCGGTGACGAGCCAGACGTGGCCGCTGAAGGTGTGCTGGTCGCGGGTCTGGCCGGCGCCGATGACGCCGTAGGCCTGACGCTCGCCGTCGGGGTCGAGCCAGAGCAGGTTCACCGGCCCGGCGGTGCGATTGACGAAGCGAAGGGAGGTCTCCGGGCCGGTCCGCCGGCTCGCGGTCGGGAGATCCGTCAGCGCCAGACCGGCGAGGGCCGTGGAAGGGGCGGGTTTCTGTTCGAGAACAGTGTAGGTTTCGAGCGAGACGCGCCACTGCTTCGCGGCGGCGGTGAAACTCAGGGTGTTGCCCTCGCTCCAGGCGAGGTCGGTCAACCCGAGTCCGTCGGGCCGGGCGGCGGTGACGCCGGCGGCGTTCAGCGCCTGGGCGAGCCGGGCGTGATCGAAGGCGGCGCGGCGCACGCCTTTCTCGGCGTCGACCCAAACGTACTCGCGGCTGCGCGGGCCGGTCTGGACCTCATACCAAAAGGTCGATCCGCCCGGGGGCCAGTGGGCCTCGACCGAGCTGCGATAGACTTTGTTGGCAGACGAGGCGCGGAGGGCAGCGGA
>JAPLTR010000660.1 GCA_026398065.1 Verrucomicrobiota bacterium
TCCCTGATGAACCTGGTGGGCGACCTGCTCATCAACCGCCACCGCCTCAATCGCAAGCTCCAGCAGGTGACTTCGCTGCGCGGAGAACTGGTGCGGGCGCGAGAGCGCCTGCTGCACGTGGTCGGCGACTTCAACGGGCGCTACGAATTTTCCCAGCGGCGGCAGACGGCGGCCAAGATCCCGTCCGATGGCTTCTCCGAGCTGGAGCTGGACCGCTACGACGACTTCAACATCCTGTCGCGGTCGCTGGTGGAGATCGCGGCCGATGCCGAGGAGATCGTCACGCAGATCGACGGCCAGTTCGGTTCCTTCTCGGAAGAGACCCTGCAGTTCACGACGGTCACCCGCCGCCTGCAGGAGGAGGTCGCCCGCACCCGCATGGTGCCGCTCGATGCGCTCTTCCGCCGGTTGAAGCGCGCCGTCCACGACGCGAGCGTGTCCGAGGGCAAGGCCGTGTCGCTGGTCGTCGAGGGCGCCGACAACCGCATCGACAAATTCATCAACGACCAGCTGTTCCGTCCGCTGCTGCACATTGTGCGCAACGCGGTCGCCCACGGCATCGAGTCCGGCGCGGTCCGGCTGGCGGCCGGCAAGGCCGCCGCGGGCCAGGTCTCGGTGCGCAGCCGCACCGAAGCCGGCCGGCTCGCGCTGGAGATCGCCGACGACGGTGGCGGCCTGCCGCGCGCCGAAATCATCCGCGTCGCGCGCAGCCGCGGATTGCTCGCGGCGGACGCCACGCCGGACGATGTGCAGCTCGCGGAGCTGATCTTCCAGCCCGGGTTCTCCACGGCTGCGACGGTCAACGATGTGTCCGGCCGCGGGGTGGGGCTGGATGTGGTCCGGCAGGAAGTCACCAATCTGGGCGGCACCGTGTCGGTGCAGAACCGGCCGGGCCACGGCACCACCTTTGTCCTGACGCTGCCAGTCACGCTGGCGATCAACCAGGTGATGTTTGTGCAGTGCGGCGAGCGGACCTACGCCCTGCCGCTCAATTTCGTCGAGCGGATCGTACCCGCGCCGGCCGCCTCGTTCTCCCGGAGCGGGCACTCCGAAATGCTCATGCTGGAGGGCCGCCAGACCGTACCCGTGGTCCGCCTGCACTCCCGGTTGGGCCTGCCGGGCACCACCCAGGCGGCCACCGCCATCATCCTCACCGTGGCCGACCGCCGGACGGCGCTCATTGTCGACCGTATCCAGAGCAAGATCGACATCGTGGTGAAGCCGCTGGGCGCGCTGCTGAACCGGCATCCCTTCTTCTCCGGCGCGACCCTCGCGGGCGATGGGCGCGTGATCTTCATCCTGGACGTCCCCCGCCTCCTCTCCTCCGGGGCGACGCGGACGCCTGCGCCCTCCGTTGAGATCCCGGCAGACGCGTCCGAGACCCTGTCAGGCGACGACCGTCGCCGCATCCTGGTGGTCGACGACTCGCTCAGCATCCGGCGGATCGCCGCCAGCTATCTCACCCAGGCCGGGTTTGAGGTGGAAACGGCCGTCGACGGCAGCGAGGCCCTGGAAAAACTCCGGGCGGGGGGCTATGCCCTCGTCGTGTCCGACCTCGAGATGCCGCGGGTCAACGGTTTCGAGCTGATCTCCGAGATGCACCGTCATCCCGACCTGGCGGAGATCCCCGTCATCATCCTCACCTCGCGCGACGCGGCCAAGCACCGGGACCGGGCGCGTGAGCTCCGGGCCGCCGACTACCTGATCAAGCCGGTCTCCCGCGAGCAGCTGACCAGCGCCGTCTCCGCCCAGCTGGAGAAGTCTGCCGTATTGATCTCGTGAATACCACCCTGACCAGGCAGCCCGCTCCGAGGCTTCCGCGGCCGGCCGCCCGGCGTCCGCTCCGGGTGCTGGTCGTGGACGACTCTCCGTTCATGCAGCGGCGGATGACCGAGCTGCTCGAGGCGGCGGGGGAAGTCACGGTCGTCGGCACGGCCCGCGACGGTGCGGAGGCGATCCGGCGGTCGGCGGAGCTTCAGCCCGAGGTCATCACCATGGACATCCACATGCCGCGCATGGACGGTCTGGTGGCGATCGACCACATCATGCGCCACGAGCCCCGGCCGATCGTCGTGGTGAGCTCCTTTGTCCGCAGCGGCTCCGCGGCGGCGATCGCGGCCCTGGAGCGGGGGGCCGTCGACCTGGTGCAGAAACCGTCGGAAGGCGGCATCTCCCTCGATCTGGCCAGCGTGGCGGGCGAATTGCTCGGCAAAGTCCGTCAGGCGGCGCGGGTCCGGGTCGTGCGCTCCGGCCGCGCATCGGACGCGGAGACCGCGGGGCCGGAGGTCGCCCGGAGGGCGCCGGTCGCCGGACCGGAAGCCGGGCCGGCGGCGGACTCCGTGGTGCTGATCGGCAGCTCGACCGGCGGTCCCGCCGCCCTGCTGGACCTTTCCCGCCGGTGGCGCGGGGCGAAGCTGCCGGCCATTTTGGTGGCGCAGCATCTTCCGGCCGAATTTACGGGCGAACTCGCGAAACAGATGGCCGCCCACTTTGGCGGCGTAGTGCGCGAGGCGGTGACGGGCGACCGGCCGCGGGACGGCGAAATCCTCATCGCCCCCGGGGGGCATCATCTCGTGCTGGAGCACGGCGGCGCCGCCCGGTTGATCGCGTGTGAGGCGCATGACCGCGCGGTGCCCTCGGTCGACCGGCTGTTCGAGAGTGCGTCGGCCGCGTTCGGCCCGCGCGTCCTCGGGGTCGTTCTGACCGGCATGGGCAACGACGGCACGGCGGGCGCCGCGGCGATCCGCCGGGGCGGCGGGACCGTCTGGGCGCAGGATGAAGCCTCCAGCGTGATCGATGGGATGCCGCGCGCGGTGCGCAAGGCCGGCCACGCGTCCCGTGTGCTCGGCCTGAAGGAACTTGGCGAAGGAATTCTCCTGATGGCCGCAGCCGATTTACCCACATGAGCGAAAAAACCAAACCTCTGGCCGGACTTCTCTGGCTGCGTGCCGGCGGGCACGATTTTTCCCTTCCGCTGGCCGGTGTGCGCCGGGTGGCGCTCCTCAGTCAGCTGCGGGTGGCCCGCAGCGGCCGCGGCGGCCCGTCCTGGTGGGGCGGGGCGGCGCTCGACGACGGCCGGTCGCATCCGCTGCTCCACCTCGGCGAGCTGATCGACGCGACCAACGGCGCCTGGGCGGGGACCGACGCCGTCGTGGTCATGGTCTCGCTCTGGCAGTTTCGGGTCGGGCTGCTCTGCGAACGGTTTCGCGGCATCATTCCCGCCGGCGGCACGAGCTGGGCGCTGCCGTCGCGGCTGTTTGCCAGCGGCGGGCAGGCCTTCCCCCGGGCGCGACTCTGCGCCGGCCGGCCCGTGGTGGACCTTGTGCCGGAGCACCTCTTTTCGGGATCACGCCGCACTCAATTTGACCAAGTCATGAAAAATTCACACGAGAACGTCGACCAGCTGTGGGAACTCAGCGAACTGGAGCAGCAGCTGGCCGCCGCCCCCACCGCCAAAGGTTATCGGGACCTCGCGTCCCGGTACAAGAAGCTCGGCTGGCTCGAGGAGGCCGAGCGCATGCATGCCCGCGCCGCAAAGGTGAAGGCGGAGGCTCCGGTGGTCCCGCCGGCGGCGGCCGGCCTGAGCGGCCCGTTCAACGGGCGCGTGCTGGTCGAGCTGCTCCAGGTGCTGCACATCACGGGCAAGTCGGGGGAGCTGGTCCTCGACGCCCCCGGGGCGATCGCCGGGGTGATCACCTTCAGCCAGGGCCGCATCGTCGACGCCAAGTCAGGCGACGCCGAAAACGAGCTTCTGGCGCTCCGCCAGCTGTGCTCCATCCAGGCGGGCCGCTACCAATTCCTGCCCGGGGAGGCCGCCGACGGTGAGTCCAGGCTCATCGGCGACACCGCGGAAGTCATCGCCACGCTGGCCCGCCCGGCGGCCGTCTCGTCATGAACCCCGCCCTCCTTCCCCCTCCCTTCGCCACCGACTTCCGGCCGGGGGCCGTCGCCCTCCGTATCCGTCGTGGAAATACCGCGATCCTGGTCCCGCGGCGGTGGGTCCGCGGCGTGGCGCCGGTCGGCGAGGTGGTGCCGCTCGGCCGCGCGGAGCCCTGGGTCGTCGGCCTCGCCGTGCACGAGGGCCGCCCGGTTCCGGTGCTCGACCTGGCCACATACGCCGGCGTGGCGGCGACCCGCCATCCCCTCGGGGTGGTCCTCGGGTCCGCGGACCAGGCCGCCGTCGCCATCGCGCTGAGCGATGCGCCCGGCCGCTTCGTCTCGGTGCCCGCCGAGGCCCGGCTGGAAGCCGGGGCGGGCTGGCTGTCCCGCATGCTGGGCGGCGCCCAAACGACGTGGTGGCTGGAGGCCGGACGTCTCACCGAACACTTGCAGAAATAATCCGCCATGGCCCACGTACTGATTGTCGAGGATGACCGGGAAATAGGGGACCTGATGCTGATGCTGCTCGAGGGCATGGGGCATCGGGTCGATTTCGCCAACAGCGGGTCCGGCGCCCTGCGCCTGCTGTCACAAGCCCAGCATGACGTCATCTTCACCGACGTCCACATGCGGCCGATGGACGGCCTGGAGCTGATCGCCAGCGTGAAGAAATCCCGGCCGCAGGTCGTCTTCGTGTTCATTTCGGGGGACAACAACCCGGACCTGCAGGACCGGGCCATGCAGCTGGGCGCCCTGGAGTTTCTGCACAAACCGATCAAGGTCGACGAGCTGAGGCTGGTGGTCGCCCGGGCCTTGAAACGGGCCGAGCGGGAACGGGCCGCCGTGGATGGATCGCCGGTCCCGGCGCCCCCCGCGCCCGTCTCGCGTCCGGCGCAGTCGGTCGAGCCGGAGTTGGAGGGCTTTTTTCCGGGCAAGGCCTTTGCCGCGACCCGCCGTCAGCTCGCCCAGTTTTCCGCCCATAACCGGCATGCCCTGATCGAGGCGCCCTCCGGAATGCTCGACGACGAGCTGCTGCGCTTCCTGCACGGCGCGGGTGCGTTTGCGGCCGGAGCCCTGTCCATCCAGGATGCGGCGGCGGCGCCGATCAAGTCCCTCGACGAACTG
>JAPLTR010000437.1 GCA_026398065.1 Verrucomicrobiota bacterium
CTCCCTGCGATCCTCCGGCTCACGCCCACCTAACGCTCGACGTGATCCGCGGCCCCGCCCGGCATCACTTTGTGGAGAATGAAGTACACCGGGCAGAAGCCGGTGAAGGCGCTCGACACCATCAGTGCACCGATGCCTCCGGCAACATAGAGCCAGAGCGGATTCACCGTCGCGCCGAGCATGACGCTCGTCGCAATGGCGGCGCCGACAATGCCGTCGTGGAGTTTGATCTTGGTTTTCATGGTTGGATTTGGATTCGGGATGTGGGTGGAGATTTTTGGCCGCGCAGAGCGCCGGACCGGGACTTTGCCCGACCGCGATCAATTTCAAATTTCTGCGCCGTGACGGGCGCGGCTACACTCCGGCGGTGGCCGGATCGATCATCTCTTTCACTTCAGAAATCCGGGTCGCCGGCAGACCGCATTGCCGCGCGTGTTCGCGCACCGCCTCCTCGTTGGCGGCGATCATCACGCAGTAGCTCTTGTCGTCCGTGATGTAGCTGTGGATCCAGTGAATCCGCTGCCCCATCTTCTGCACGGCCACACAGGCCTGCTCGGCCACGCCTTCGAGTTGCGCGTGGGTCAGCTTCCCGGCGCCGGGGAGATCACGTTCGACGATGTATTTTGGCATGGGGCGGAGACGGGGAGGTTTCGGTACAGGCTTCTTATACCACAGCCGCCGCGTCTCCGCATCAGGCGCACCGCCTCAATTGCGGGTAGGGCGCCCCCCTAGATGGCGCTTGTCGGTCCGGCCCGCCCGCGTTTCGCTGGGCTCGATGGCCGACGTCCCTTCCCCAGCCGGCAACGCCCGCATCCTCATCGCGATCGCCGACGACTATCCGGTGATGCGCGAGGGGCTCGCGCGCCTTGTCGCGGACGAGTTTGGCTTCGCCATCAGCGGCAGCGCCGCGACCGCCCGCGAGCTGCGCCAGCTCGTGACGCGCCAGCCGCCGCATGTACTCGTGATGGACCTGATGCTGCAGGACGCCGACGGCCTCGCCCTCATCAAGGAGATCGCCACCCTCGCACCCGCGCTGCGCATCGTGGTTTTTTCGGACCAGCCCGAGGATGTCTACGCCGAGCGCTGCCTGCGCGCCGGCGCGCACGGCTACGTGATGAAACGCGATCCCGTCGCGACGCTCTTCCGCGCCATCCGTGACACGGCCGGCGGCGGCATCGCCGTCTCGCCGCGGGTGTCGAGCGCGGTGCTCGGCCGCCTGATGGGCCGCACGACCGCGCCCGTCGGCGTCGTCGGCACGCTCACCGACCGCGAACTCCAGGTGTTCCGTCAGGTCGGCCGCGCGCTGAACACCCGCACCATCGCCGAAAAGCTCGGTGTCAGCGTCAAGACCGTCGAGGCCCACCGGGAGAACATCAAGGGCAAGCTCGGCCTGCCCACGCACGCCGCCCTTGTCGCCTACGCCGCACAATGGCTGCGCGAGAGCGGGCAGGGCTGAGCGGCCCCGCAACACTCCCTCCGCCTCCCGCCTTCTTTCCGGAAAATCCCGCTTGACGCCCGCTTCTTATTTAACCAATTGGTTAATTACAAAGCCATGAGCGCCGCCACCGCCGACCAGCTCAGCCTCACCTTTTCCGCCCTCGCCGATCCCACGCGCCGCGCGATCCTCGAGCTGCTGTCCGTGCGCGAAATGGCCGTGACCGAGCTCGCCGCGCCCTTTAACATCAGCCTGCCGGCCATCTCCCGGCACCTGAAGGTGCTCGCCCGCGCCGGGCTGATCGAACGCACGCGCGAAGCGCAGGTCCGCCCCTGCACCCTCAACGCCGCCCCGCTCAAGGACGCCACCCAGTGGATGGAGCACTACCGCCGCCACTGGGAGGAGAGCTTCGACCGGCTCGACGACTACCTGCGCGACCTCCAGGCCGGACAAAAATCCGGCAAAGGAGCCCCATAGTCTCAGCCCCATCTTCCTCCCATGTCCCACTCCGCTTCCCCCGCCAGGCCCTCCTCCGACCGCGAGGTCATCAGCACGCGCCACTTCACCCCGCCGCCGGAAAAAGTGTTCGCCGCCTTCGCCGATCCCGTCCGCCTCGCGAAGTGGTGGGGCCCCGTGGGATTTTCCAATGTGATCCGCGAGTTCGACCTCCGCGTGGGTGGCCAGTGGCGCGTCACCATGATCGCGCCCAACGGCGTCGAGTATCACAATGTCTCGACCTTCGTCGAAATCACCCCGCCCGCCAAGATTGTCTACCAGCACGAGGAGCCGGTCCACGGGTTCCGGATGACGATGACCTTCGAACCCCACGGCACCGGCACGACGCTCACGTGGCGCATGCGTTTCGATTCCGCGAAGGAGGTCGCCAAGATCCGCGATTTCATCGTCATCGCCAACGAGCAGAACTTCGACCGCCTCCAGGGCGATCTCTCCATCCACGGTTGACCGATTTTCCCCGCCCGCCCCACCATTCATGAGCAACGCCACTCCCTCCACTTCCGCCGCCGGCCCCGACCGCGAGCTCGTGATATCCCGCGAATTCACCGCGCCCCGCGACCTTGTCTGGGAGGCGATGACCGACCCGAAACACGTGGTCAACTGGTGGGGCCCGCGCGGCTTCTCGACCACCATCGAGACGATGGACCTGCGCCCGGGCGGCGTCTGGAAACAAACCCTTCACGGCCCCGACGGCGCGAACTATCCGAACAAAAGCGTCTTCCAGGAAGTCGTGCGCCCCGAACGCATCGTCTACTCCCACGGCGGCGGCCGCGAGGGCGGGCCGGGCACAAGCTTCGTCGCGACGTGGACGTTTGATGACCTCGGCGGCGGCCGCACGCGCGTCACGATCCGCATGGTGTTCCCCACCGCCGCCGACCGTGAGCGGGTCATCCGCGAATTTGGCGCGCAGGAAGGCGGCCGGCAGACGCTCGAACGCCTCAGTGAACACCTCGCGGCCCGGCGTTCGCAGCCCTTCGTCATCACGCGCGAATTTGCCGCGCCGCGCGCGCTAGTCTGGCAGGCGTGGACGGAGCGCGACCGACTCATGCAGTGGTTCGGCCCGAAAGGCTTCAAGATGCCCCTCGCGAAGCTCGATTTCCGGCCGGGTGGGATGTTCCACTACCACATCACCGGACCCAACGGCGCCAAGGTCTGGGGCAGGTTCGTCTACCGCGAGATCGTCCCGCCCTCAAAACTCGTCTGGGTGAACTCCTTCTCCGACCCCGCGGGCGGCATCACGCGTCATCCGTTCACCACCGATCCGTGGCCCCTCCAGCTGCTCACCGTCGTCACGTTCGCCGAGCGTGCGGGCAAGACGACCGTGACGCTCAATTGGTGGCCGCTCGACGCCACCGACGAGGAAATCTGCGGCTTCGAAGCGAAGCGCGAGAGCATGCAGGGCGGCTGGGGCGGCACGTTGGAACAGCTCGGCAACTACTTGGCTGCGCCCACCCCGTAAAAGTGATCGTCGGTCGATGCGGCCGCCCGCTAACACAGGGGGCTGCCGGCAAAACCTCAATCCACCTTCAACTGGATGTCCGCGACCAACGGGCGGCCGCTGCATTCGAAGCGGAAGATGTGGCGCGAGGCGCCCTTGATGGCGCCGGCTTTGAGATTGGCGCCGCGCACGATCGTCGGGAGCGTGAGCTTGCACGGAAAACCGATGTCGCAGAGCGCGTTCTTGAAACCGCCGACGGTCATGTTGGTGACCTCGCCGATGGCGTCCTTGATGACCTCGGGACCCTCAAAGAGGACTTCCGCCGCGCTCATGCCGAGGATCTCACCGACTGCATAGGCCGCAAACTCCTCGCCCATGCAGAGATAAACGATTCCGTTCACGTCACCCACGAAGCCGACGTTGCCCATCAGCTGGATGTGCAGCGGCGCGGGATCGGGCGTTTCAGGCGTAACCCGGCCGACCAGCCGCACCTCCTGCTTGACCAGCACCCGGCAGACATTCTGCACGGCATTGGTGATGGCGTCTTGGACTATGGCGTCGGTGATGTGCTGCGCGGTCATGCGAGGGGCAAAAGGCGTTCAGAGGAGAATCGGCTGCTTTGAGGCAAGCTTGAGGGCAAACCCGACAATTCGACCGGATCCGGCCCCTGGCGAAAACTACTCAAAAACGAGTTCTATCAATGTTTTAAGATATCGAACCGATTCCACCGCCACCCCCGAGCCTGTCACGAATGAACCGGAAGCACCACGACGTCCGGCCAGGGGCCGCCTGCCGAATTTCGGTGCATCCCGGACTTCCCTTCCCGTGGCGACTCCGCCCTCATGCGAGCATGTCATTGAGTGTTGTTGGCCAGCGTTGCATGAGTGAACGGGAACCCGAGTTGGGGCTCGGAGTGGTCGCGCGCGTGGATGTCGCCGCGAAACGCATCGGCGTGGAGTTTCCCGCCACCCGGGAGAACCGCCTCTATGCCCTCGGCACTCCGGTGCTGAAACGGGTGCAGTTCCGCGCCGGCGAGACCGTCACGACTCGCGATGGCGCCTCCCTCACCATCGATTCGGTCGAAGAGGCCGCAGGGCTGCTCACCTACCTTTGCGCCGGCCGCCGCGTGCGCGAAGACGCGATCTCCGATGTCACGAGCGTCGACCTTCCGCAGGAGCGCCTGCTCGCCGGCCAAACCGACCCGGGAGAAGTGTTCGACCTGCGCTACCGCTCGCTCCAGGCCCAGGCGCGCTTCCGCCAGTCGGAGGTCCGCGGCTTCCTCGGCGGCCGCCTCCAGCTCATCCCGCATCAGTTCTACATCCTGCAGGAGGTTTCCTCGCGCCAGATCCCGCGCGTCCTCCTCGCCGACGAAGTCGGCCTCGGCAAGACCATCGAGGCCTGCCTGATCCTCCAGCGCCTCCTCGCCGTCGGAAAGGCGAAACGCGTCCTCATCCTCGTCCCCGAGTCACTCACGCACCAGTGGTTCGTCGAGCTCCTGCGCCGCTTCAACCTCTGGTTCAGCATCTACGACGAGGAGCGCTGCCTCGCCTGCGAACAGAGCGACCCCGGCCAGAACCCGTTCCTCGCCACCCAGCTTGCCGTGTGTGCTACGACCTTTCTCGCCGCCAGCGAACCGCGCCGCGAGCAGGCCCTCGCCGCCGGGTGGGACATGGTCGTCGTCGACGAGGCCCACCACCTCGCGTGGTCGCCCGAGAGTGTCAGCCCCGAGTACGCGCTCGTGGAGCAGCTCGCCGCCCGCAGCCCCGGCGTGCTCCTCCTCACGGCCACGCCGACTCAACTCGGCCTCGCCGGACACTTCGCCCGCCTGCGCCTCCTCGACCCCGCGCGTTACGACGACTTCGACCGCTTCGTCGAGGAATCCGAGACCTTCGGCACCATCGCCGGCATCGCCGAAAAAATCATCGAGCAAAAGCCCCTGAAGCCGAAGGACCACTCGACCCTCAAAAAAATCTTCAACCGCGACCCCCAGCGCCTCGCCGAACATCTCGACGCCCTCGCCAAGGCCCGGCCCGGTGCCCGCGAGGCGCTGCTCAAAACCCTGCTCGACCAGCACGGCACCGGCCGCGTGGTGTTTCGCAACACCCGCGCCGCGATGACCGGCTTCCCCAAGCGCAAATTCTGCCCCGCCCCGCTCGACGCCGGCCAAAACCTCACCCACCTCGCCCGCATCTCCCGCGAACTCCGCGCCGAGGAGACCGGCGAGGACGAGTCGATCCGCTACGCCTTCCGTGAGGACCCGCGCCTCGACTGGCTCGTCGATTTCCTGAAGCAGCACCGTCCCGCCAAGGTCCTCCTCATCTGCAAATCCCAGCGCAAGGTCATCGCCCTCGAAACCGCCCTGCAGGAGAAGATCGCCCTCAAGGTGGGCCTCTTCCACGAGGGCCTTCCGCTCGTCCAGCGCGACCGCAATGCCGCGTGGTTCGCCGAGCCCGACGGCGCCCAGCTCCTCATCTGCTCCGAGATTGGCAGCGAGGGCCGCAACTTCCAGTTCGCCCACCACCTCGTCCTTTTCGATCTCCCGCTCAATCCCGGCCTACTTGAGCAGCGCATCGGCCGCCTCGACCGCATCGGCCAGACGCAGACGATCCGCATCCACGTTCCCTACGTCACCGGCAGCGCCGAGGAGTGTGTCGTCGAGTGGTATCACCGTGGCTTGGACGCCTTCGAGACCTCGCTCCACGGCGGCAATGACTACCAGGACAAGTTCAAGGCCCGACTGCTCGACCTCGCGCATCACTACGGCTCCGGCGGCGCCAAGGTCGCCCGCCCCCAGCTCGACGCCTTTGTCGCCGAGACCGAGGAGTTCCGTCGCGAGCTCTCGCTCAAGATGAAACAGGGCCGCGACCGCCTGCTTGAGCTCAACTCCTTCAACGCCGAGGTCGCCGAACGCGTGATCGAGCGCGTGCGCGCCGTCGACGCCGACCCGTTCCTGAAAAACTTCCTCGGCGACCTGCTCGATCACTTCGGCGTACGTGTGAAGGACCACGAGGAGGGCGATGTGTTTCTCGACCCGAGCCACGCCTACGTGGAGGCCTTCCCGTCGATCCCCCACGACGGCATGCTCGCCACCTTCGACCGCGCCCGGGCCATCGTCCGCGAAGACATCCGCTTCATCTCGCCCGACCACTCGCTCGTGCAAGATGCCATCGACCTGCTCATCGACTCCAAATCCGGCACGACCGCCTTCGGTTTCCTCCGCTCCGACAAACCCAACCTCCTGCTCGAAGCGGTGTTCGTCCTCGAGACGGTCGCCGACGCCCGCTGGCACGTGGACCAGTTCCTCGCGCCCACGCCTGTGCGCCTCGTCGTCGATCTCCGCGGCAACGATCTGACCGACGAGTACAAGGCCGCCGGCCTCGCCGACGATTTTGTCGATGGCACGCTCCACCGTTTTCTGGAGCGCCCCGGCTTCAACGTGTCGATCCTGAAGTCCATGGTCGAGGCTGCCACCGGGCACGCCGAGGCCCGCATCGCCACCTTGAAAACTGCCGCGCAGGCCCGCGCCACCGCGGCGCTCGCGGCCGACCTGCAACGCCTCGTCGACTTGAAAAAGATCAACGATCATATCCGCCCCGAGGAAATCGCCCTCGCCTCCGCCCAGCTCGAGCACACCACCACCGCCATCACCCAGGCCCGCCTCCGCCTCGACTCTCTGCGCCTAATCGTCGAAGGTCCCGGTGAGGATGACTGAGCCCGTGCTCCATCGCCACCGCCTCAGCCTCTACTCCCATGACCTCCGACGAAACGCCGCAGCCTCCGCCGTTGGCGCCCGCCAACCCCGTCGATGAAGCGCTGCTCACCGCCCTGACGAGCCGCGGCGAAAACACCGCCCCGAGTGGGACGAACTGGACGTTGGTGGCAACGGGGGTCCTGTTCATCACCCTCGGCGGGATGAACTGGGGCTGGGAGTACGTGCTCTTGCTCACGCTCGCCGTCGCACTGCACGAACTCGGCCACGTGCTCGCCATGCGCATCTTCGACTACAAAAACGTGCGCATGCTCTTCATCCCGCTCTTCGGCGGACTCGCGACCGGCGAACCCCGCGAGCTGGACGCCACCAAGAACGCGATCGTCGCCCTGGCCGGCCCCCTCTTTGGCCTCCTCACCGGTGTGCTCGCGGCCGGCGTGGCGTACTCCATGGGATCGCCGCCGTGGCTGGTGAAGTTTGCCTGGGTCTCGCTGCTCCTGAATGGCTTCAACCTGATCCCCTTCGTCCCGCTCGACGGCGGCCAGCTGGCCAATGAGGCGCTGTTCTCCCGCTATCCGATCCTCGAGCTGATTTTCCGGCTCATCGCGCTCGCCGGCCTCAGCTGGCTCGCCTGGATCATGCAGGCGTGGCTGCTCGGGGTGGTCATTGTCTTCATGCTCATGGGCTCGCCCCTCGCCTATCGACGCGCGTGCATCATCCGTGACGCCCGGCGCGACCCGGCGTGGCAAACCCGGTCGCTGGACCTCGAATCGGCCACCCGGTTGCGCGGCATGGTGGCGGACCTGTTTCCGCAGATTCCCCGCGATCGATATCCGAAAAATCTGGTCGAGCACGCCCATGGCATGTGGCTCGGCCTCCACAAGAAATTCCCCGGCCCCGGCAAGACCGTCGCGCTACTGGGCGCATATGCGTTCACGGTGGTGATCCTCGTGCCCGGTCTCGCGATCTTCCTCGTGCGTTGCTTCGAACGCCCGGCGATGTAGGTAACCCGCGCCAAGCCGGACGGCCCCACCCTCGGCTCCTTATCCGTATTGCCCCGGATTTGCCTGCGTACCGTTGCAGATTGCCTCGCTCCGGCCGATTTCACAGATACGCCATCCGCCTCCCTCATGCCGCCGCCCGACAACACCCTTCCGCCCGAAGCGTGGCTCGAACTGCCAGACGGACGGACGTTTTGGCTGAGGGGTCCCTGTGCCATCGGCCGCCAGCCGGACAACGACCTCGTGCTCGATCTGCCCGCCCTGTCGCGCCGGCATGCGCTGCTGACGCCGGAGGGCGACGGCTACACGCTCAGCGACCTGCACAGCCGCAACGGCACCTTCGTCAACCGCGCCGCCATCACGCGGCCCGTGACCCTGCGCGACCGCGACGAGATCCGGCTCGGCGACGCTCTCGTCCGCTTCCGTTGCACGCGCCGACTCGTCAACGGCGCGGGCCCGGCCGATTTCGCCGCGACCCAGCGCCTCGACGATGTCCGCGAGCGCCCGTGCTGGCTCCTCCTCGTCGATGTCGTCGGCTTTACCACGCTCAACGAGCGTCTCGGCAGCGAGGCCGCCGTGCGCCAGATGCAGGCCTGGATCACCGCAATCCGTCCGCTCATCGAGGGCCACGACGGCCACATCAACGGCTACCTCGGCGACGCCATCTTCGCGTACTGGCTCGCGGACACCACCGCGCCCTCTGCCCTGCTCGCCTCGCTTCGCGCCATCGAGCGGTGGCGGCCCGCCAGCCCGCTCGCCTTCCGCGTGGTCGCGCATCACGGCAAAGTCCTCTTTACCCACAGCGACCGCGGCGAGGAGCTCACCGGCCAGGATGTGAATTTCGCGTTTCGCAGCGAGAAGCTGGCCAAGATCTTTGGCGTTCCCGCGATGCTCAGCGAGACCGCGATGCGCACGCTCGGCCTGGAGGGCTGTTGCGCTTCCTGCGGACAGGCGCCCCTCGACGGCATCAGCGGCACATTCTCCTTCTTCACCCTGCCCAACGACCTCACGGCCGATGCCTCCGCCTAGCAGCAGGCGGCGAGACCTACGGATACATAAGAAACTGATCATCAGCATCTATTGTCCGACACCGCCCAGTTTCGCGGGGACTTCTATGAGTATTTCCGCTCCTCTTCAGCCTCTTGCGTTGGAAAGCCGGCCAGCCTGAATGGACGCCTGTGGCGGACCCCTCGAACCTCGACCTCACGCAGCCCCTGCCCCACGCAGACCTCGCGTTCTCCTCCCGCTACCGGATGAAGGCGGAGTTAGGCCGCGGCGGCATGGGCGTGGTCTGGCGCGCCGAGGACACCAAGTTGCAGCGGGACGTCGCCCTCAAATTCCTCCCTGACCTTGTGGTGCGGGACCGCGAGGCCATGGCTGATCTCGCGGCGGAGACACGCCGCTGCCTCGATCTCACGCACCCCCATATCGTACGCGTCTACGATCTTGTCGAGGAAGTCACCCGCGCGGCCATCAGCATGGAGCTCGTCGAGGGCGGCTCCCTCGCCGAGCGAAAGCTCCGGCAGCCCGACCGCTGCTTCTCCGTCGCCGCCATCGCACCGTGGATCGCCCAGCTCTGTTCCGCCCTCGACTACGCGCACACCAAGGTCCGACTCGTCCACCGCGACCTCAAGCCCCTCAATCTCCTCATCGACAGCCGCGGCGACCTCAAGGTGGTCGATTTCGGCATCGCGCGCAGCCTCCTTAACAGCGGCACCCGCCTTTCTGGTCACACCAAGTCCGCGTCCGTCTCGCTCGGATACGCCGGCCCGCAACAACTGATGGGCGAACCCGCCGCCGTCACCGATGACATCTACTCGCTCGGCGCGACGGTTTACGAACTCCTGACCGGGAAACCACCCTTCTACGAAGGGGACATCATCACCCAGCTCCGGGAGATCGTGCCGCCTTCGATGACCGCCCGCCGCGCGGCCCTGGGGGTCACCGGCCACGAGCCGATCCCGGAGGCGTGGGAAAAAACCATCGCCGCCTGCCTGGCCAAGAAAGCGGAAGACCGTCCCCAGTCAGCCGGCGAGGTCGCGGCGCGCCTCGGTTTTCCGCTTGCTGGCAGCTCCCCCGCCGAGGCCGCCACCGTGCGCCTCACCGTACCTTCTCAGTCGCGAGGGAAACCGCTGGTCATCGGGATCGCTGTCATCGCCGTCATCGGCGCTGCAGTGGCTGTTTTCTGGCCGCGTGCCGCCGTGCTCGCTCCAATTCCGGTCGCGACCGTCTCGGTTCCTCCGCCGGCCCCGCCGCCCGCCTTCGTCGTGACCGTTTCGCCGCCCGATGCCGACGCGTCCGTCTCACTCGCCGAAGCCGCCAACGAACCGGTCCCGGCCGACGGTCGCCTCGCGCTCCCGGGCATGACCGACGGCGACCACGACCTGACCGTGCGCGCCTCCGGCTACAAGACCTACACGGCCCGCGTGACCGTTACGGATCACGTCGGTACCGCGGCGGTGAAGCTCGAGCCCGTTTTCGGCCCTGTCGAAGTTGTCGCCCGCCCCGGCACAGTCGTGACCGCCGTCAACGAGCGGGGTCGCGTGCGAGCCGTCGGCACCGTCCCTGCCAGCGGTAGCTTGCGCGCCGATCAGGCGCTCACGGTCGGCACCTACCTCTTCAAACTGGTTCATCCCGACTGCCTCGACGCCCAACAGGCCAACATCGCGGTCCGGCAAACCCGTCCGCTGGCGCGAGTCCTCGTGCCGCAGACGCCGGTCCCCGGCCAGTTGCGCGTCCACTCCTCGCCCGATGGCGCCGAGGTGGTCGTAAATGGCACGCGCGCCGGCGTCACGCCCGCCACCCTCCCCAACCAGCCGAGCGAGAAACCGCTCAACGTCGAGATCTTCGTCCCCGGCCATCGGCGTGAGAAGCGCGCCGTGGTGCTCAAACCCCGCGAGGACCACACGCTCAATTTCGGCGCGCTCGTGGTGGAAAACGGCGTCATCGAGCTGCGTCAGGGCCCTGCGTTGTTCGCCCTGCCCGCCACTTCCGCGCGCGTCGACGGCTATCCATTTCCCTTGAACAAGGGCCGCATCGCCGGACTTGAGGTCGGGAAACACGAGTTGGAGATCGTTCATCGCGACTTTGAACCGTGGAAACAGCCGGTGACCGTCCCGCCCCGCCAGCCCGCGATCGTGGACGTCAAGCTCCAGCCCAAACCCGCGGAACTCACGCTCGACGTCACCGGCACGAAGGACTTCAGCCTCACCGCCAACGGCAAGGCCGTGCCCCTGAAAAACAACCGCGCCTCCGTGCCCGCCTTCGAGGAGCTTTCCCTGGAGATCTCTGCCAGGGGCTTCCGCACCGTCCGCGAAAAACTGACGCTCCCCGCCAATGGCAAAAAGACCCTGCGCCTCACGCTGGAGAAGTCCATCGCGGCGGAAGTCGGCGAAGCCTGGACCGTACCCGATCTCGGGGTCGTCCTCCTCCCTGTGGCCGCCGGCACCTTTGCGATGGGCAGCGAAACCGGCGACCTGTCCGAAAAGCCGGTCACCCGCGTCACCCTCACGAAGCCCTTCTGGCTCGGCAAAACCGAGGTCACCCAGCGCGAATGGACCAGGCTGATGGGCGGGAATCCCGCCAAGTTCAAAGGCGACACCCTGCCGGTCGAAAACGTCTCCTGGCAGGACGCCGTGGAGTTCTGTGCCAAGCTCACCGCGCGCGAGCGCGCCGCCGACCGACTCCCGCCCGGCTACGTCTACGGCCTGCCCACCGAAGCGCAGTGGGAATACGCGGCGCGTGCCGGGGACCCGGGCGACCTGGCACCGGACATCGTCGCGACGGCCTGGCATGAGCAAAACAGTACCGAGACCACGCACCCCGTCGCCATGCACCCGGCCAACGCCTGGGGCTTCCACGACATGCAGGGCAACGTCTGGGAATGGTGCGCCGACCACTACGCCGCGAAACTGAAGGGCGGCAGTGTCACCGACCCCAGAGGCGTCGCCGGCGCCGACTACGTCCGCCGCGGCGGCAGCTACATGGTCAAGCCCGCCTTTCTCCGCTTCGCCTACCGCGGCAAGGGCGAGCCGGAGTTCCGCTGGTACAACATCGGATTCCGCCTAGCGCTGGTTCCGGGCTCGTAAGCTTGCGGATGAACCGCACGTGATTCACCCTGTCTTTTTTCGTTTCCATGGACCGCTACGGCTCAACCTACTCTGACTCCGACGAACACACGCCCGTGATGTGGCTGCGCGGCTACCCGATCTACGCCGCCCACTTCATCGTGGTGGTGTACGTCGTCTCGATGCTCGTCGTCACGATGCTGAACCTCTTTGGCATCGGCGGGATGCTGCAGTGGCTGCCCTTTTCCAGCCCTGAGGTGCTGCACGGCCAGGTTTGGCGCATCTTCACGTACGGGCTCTACAATCCTCCCAGCCTGGGCTTCGTCTTCGAAATGATCATGATCGCATGGTTCGGCCGCGATGTGGAGCGGGCCTGGGGCCGTCGCACGTTTCTTTGGTTTTACGCCGCTGTCTATCTGATCACCCCGCTGCTCTTCACCGCGATCGGGACCTGGCTGCCGCTGGGCCTGGCGGGAGCCACGGGAGCCTTCGCGCTCTTCATCGCCTTCGCCACGCTGTACCCGGGCGCGCTGATGATGTTCAATATCCTCGCCAAGTGGGCGGCCCTCATCCTCGTCGGCATCTCCACGCTGATCGCGCTGAACTACCACGATTGGTCCGGGCTGATTTCCCTCTGGGTCACCTCCGGCTTCGCCTACGCGTTCGTGCGCCATCACCAGGGCCTGCTGGAACTGCCGAAACTTAATCTGTGGAAGCCCAAGCCGAAGCTCCGCGTGCTGCCCGACCTGCCGGCCAAGAAAACGGAGCCTGCCCCCTCGCGCGCCCTCCCCGCCGACTCGATGGCCGAGGTCGACGCCCTGCTCGACAAGATCGCCAAGTCCGGCTTCGCCAGCCTCACCGCCAAGGAGCGCGCCAAGCTCGATTCCGCGCGCGCGGAGATGCTGAAGAAAAATTCCCCGCGCGGGTGAGCGCGTGGGGCAGCCCCTCGCTCCTTCAAAAAAACGTCCCCGCCCGGCCTGCGCCGGACGGGGACGAATAAAAACTGGGCAGGCGTCTGACGACTGCCGCCTTACTTCTTCTTGTTGGCCGCGGCCTTGGCCTTGGTCGCCTGCTGCGACGTGATCAACGCGGCCTTCTTGCCGGCGACGACGTTGTTCTTGGACTGCTTTTGCGAAGCGCTTTTCTGTACGGATTTCGGAGATCTGTCGCCCATGGTGGGTTTCCTTTCAATGAGGGTTGTCTCACCGTCGGAATGTTCGTTTCCCCGAAGGCGTCAGAGTTCATCTCTGAACTCTGACGCAATGTAAACAACCGTCGCTCAGAAGCGGCCTTCGACGCCGGCCGTCACCGTCACGAAATTGATCGTGGTGCGGCGCATGCGGTCCTTGTAGCCGATGTACCAGACCTGCGGCTCGTTGGTGATGTTCGACGCATTGATGGAGAAGGAGAGGTTCGGCCGGTACTGGTAGCCGGCGCTGACATTGAGCGTCTTCATGGTGTAGCGATACTGGCTGAGGGCAGGCGACAGCACGCTGATCGTCGTGGGATTTTCGCCCGTCACATTGTAGAGCAGGCTCGTGCGGAACTTTTTGTAGCGCCAGCTGAGCGAGGCGTTGTACACCCAGGGAATGAAGTTCGCGATGTCGCGATGCCCGAAATACACCGACGGCCGACCGGGGCCGGGAATGGCGCCGAGGACCGGCGTGCCGCCCACCGTGGTCGCGGCACCGATGCCATGCTGGTCGGTGTGGCTGTAGTTGAACGAGGCCGAAAGACCCTTCAACAGGCCGGGCAGGAAGGTGAGCTGCTGATTGTAGGAGAACTCCCAGCCCTGCACGTACACATCGCCAGCGTTGAGGGTGGTGAGCTGTTCGTAGTCGGCATATTCGCCGCCGTAGCCGTTGTCCGGGCCCGTGCCGACGCGGCCGGCCGACAATCCGGCCACGATGTAGTCGGAGATCTTCTTGTGAAACCAGCCGAAGGTCAGGCTGCCCACCGGCTCGAAGTAATACTCAAGCGTCGCATCCCAGTTCTGGGCCTGCTGCGGCTTGATGCCCGGATTGTTGTACGTGATGGTGCGGTTGGTGTCATTGGGCGATTCGGTGGGCAGCAGGCTCCCGATCGGCGCCCGCCCATAACCCGTCGAATAGCTCAGGCGCGCCTTGAGGTTGGACGTGATGTCGTGAAACGCGTGCACGCTCGGGAAGTTCTGGTTGAACTTCGCGGAGTTGTTGCGCGGGTTGTTGCCGTAGTCGCGCATGGCCCAGCCGACGGGATCGGCCTGCTGCTGGGCCGTGGTGGACAGCACGCGGGAGCGGGCCCAGCCCGTGGCCTCGGTGCGCACCTGCTCGAGGCGCACGCCCGCGAGGAAGCCGGTGCGGGCGAGCCAGCCATGGCGGCCCAGGCGGCCCTGCGCCATGAGATAGTAGGCGGGGACATACTCCAGCAGGCGGTTCGTGCCGACA
The DNA here is from genome assembly GCA_026398065.1 of Verrucomicrobiota bacterium. Classification (GTDB taxonomy): domain Bacteria; phylum Verrucomicrobiota; class Verrucomicrobiia; order Opitutales; family Opitutaceae; genus GAS368. The sequence goes on from JAPLTR010000437.1 coordinate 14,593, forward strand.
AAGTACTGGCTGTAGAAATAATATTTGTCCTCATTCCAGAGCTCAGGATTGGTCGGCTTGCCATCCGTCGTGATGCCCTCGGCCTGCCACACCGGGATGGCGCGGCCGGTCTTCACGCGGTCGTAGCTCACATAGCTGGTGTCCGGCTGGAAATGGACGTTCGGGTCGTAGTTGGTCACGGCCTTCGGCACCCAGCGACGGCGCTCCCCGGCCCACTGGTCCATCTGCAGCCCGCGCCAGGAGAAGCCACCCTTGAGAAAGATGGGCGCCTCGAACGGCAGGCTGTACTTGGCATCGATCCGGCCCTGCTTCTGCAACTGGTCCGCCTCGTTGCGCTGGGAGACCAGGCCGTCCGTCAGCCGAGGCATATAGTTGTTGGGGTCGGTGAAATCCGCGCCGCCGTTCTGCCGGAAGTCCGGATGGAGTTCGCTGCGCGACTGGTCGAGAACCCAGCCCGCACCGCCGAACTGGATGACCGCGCCGCGCGTCTGCCGGCTCGGATCGAAGTACCGCATGTTGAGCTGTCCGCCGCGGCCCTGCCCGGTGTTGAGCGTTGTGCGGGCGATGCTCGCGTAGTATTCGAGGCTGAACGTCTTGTAGGTATGCTCTCCCGTGAAATCCACGCGGCCCATGCGCACATAGTAATTGAGCGGGCCGTCCATCTGCACGTCGATGTTGGACGCGTTGGCGCTGGTCCCGATGACGCCGGAACGCACCGTCGTCACGGTATTGGTGAATCCCGGCTGGACCGCACTCGTTCCGGCCGCCGTGTTGTTGGCGCCGGTCTGCGCCGTGACGCGGATGCGGCGGC
>JAPLTR010000027.1 GCA_026398065.1 Verrucomicrobiota bacterium
AGCTGGTGGTCTTTGGGCGGGCGGCCCTGCTGTCGGGGGCGGACCCGAAGGCGGTGCTGGAGAAAGTCTATGCGGTCGCGCAGAAGGCCGACCCGAAGCTCCGCGACGTCTATCTGGCCCGGGGCGAGCTGGCGCTGGAGAAGCACGATTTTGTCCTCGCGGCGAAGGCCTTTGAGGACGGCTTGAAACAACTGCCCGACGATCCCGACCTGCACGCCGGCCGCGCCAAGGCGTATGAGAACGGCGACCGCGAGGCCTCCGCCGCGTCGCTGAACGCCGCGCTGAAACTCAACCCCCGCCATGTCCCGAGCCTGCTCCAGATCGCCGACAACCGGATCGACGCGGAGGACTACGAGGGGGCCGGCAAGCAACTCGACGAGGTGCTCGCGGTGAACCCGCTGCAGTCCGACGCCTGGGCCTACCGGGCTGTGATCGCCCACCTGCGGAACGATATCACGGCGGAGGCCACTGCCCGGGCTTCGGCCCTGCGCCTGTGGCCGAAGAATCCCCGCGTGGACTATCTCATCGGCAAGAAACTCTCGGACAAATACCGGTTCGCCGAGGGCGCGGCCTACCAGCGGCGGGCGCGTGAGTCGGATCCGAATTACCTGCCGGCGGCGGCCCAGCTGGCGAGCGACCTCCTGCGGCTCGGCGACGAGGCGGAGGGCTGGGCGCTGGCGCGGGCCGTGCATGAGAAGGATGACTACGATGTCGGCGCGTTCAACCTCGTGACTTTGCAGGAGACGATGGCGAAGTACGCGACGCTCACGAACGACGATTTTGTCCTCCGGATGTCGGCGAAGGAGATGCCGATCTACGGCGCGCGGGTGATGGAGCTCCTCGTGCGCGCGAAGCGCATGCTGGCGACCAAATATGAGATCGAGCTCGCGCGTCCGACCTATGTGGAGGTGTTTGCCGACCAGAAGGATTTTGCGGTGCGGACCTTTGGCATGCCGGATGTCGCGGGGTTTCTCGGCGTCTGCTTTGGGCGCGTGGTCACGGCCAACGGACCCGCGGCGAACGGCGGGCATCCGACCAACTGGGAGGCCGTGCTCTGGCACGAGTTTTGTCACGTCGTCACGCTCCAGCTGACGAAAAACAAGATGCCGCGCTGGTTGAGCGAAGGCATCTCGGTCTACGAGGAGCGCCAGGCCAGCCGCGCGTGGGGCATGCGCATCGACCCGAGCTACCGCGAGATGATCCTGAGCGACGACCTCGTGCCGGTGGGGAAGTTGAGCGCGGCCTTTCTCTCGCCCAAGACGCCGCGGCACCTCCAGTTTGCCTACCTCGAGTCATCGCTCGTCGTCGAGTTCATCATCGGCCGGTACGGCATCGACCATCTCCGCGGCGTGCTCCGCGATCTCCGCGACGGGACCGAGATCAACGCGGCGCTGGCCAAGAATGTCGCTCCGCTTGCGACCTTGGAGAAGGAGTTTGCCGCCTATGCGAAGGAGAGCGCGGAGCAGATGGCGCCGAAGTTGAATTTCGAGAAGCCGCCGCCGGAACTGATGTCCGCCAACGCGCTCCCCTTCGAGGTGGAGGCGTGGGAGAAAACCCACCCCGACAATTATTGGATGATGCTGCGGCGGGCCCGCAAACTGACCGAGGAGAAAAACTGGGCCGATGGAGATCGGAGTCGAGGCGAAGGACTGGGCGCTGGTGAAGCGCAATGCCGAGCGGTACCTCGCCGTCAATCCGCTTGTGATCCCGCCCTGGCGCTACCTGGCGCAGTCAACCGTTGCGGAGGGCGACACGCCGGCGGCGATCGCGGCGTGGCGGACACTGCTACAGCTTGACGTGCCCGATCCCGCCGGAGCGCATTTTCAACTCGCGCAGCTCCTGCGGAAGAACGGCGAGACGGCCGAGGCGCGGTCGCAGACCCTCCTCGCGCTGGAAGAGGCCCCGCGTTACCGGGAGGCCTTGAAGGCGCTGCTTGAACTCAATCGGGCCGGGGGATCGACGACCTCACCCGCGTCCGCGCCGGAGCCGGCGACGGAAAAAAAGGAGTTTTTCCGGAAGCCATGAAAAGGGCCTTTCCGCTGATCATGCTGTTTCTCGTCATCGCCGGTGTGGTGATGGCGCAGCGGCGTTTTGGCGGCCGTCCACGGGGCTTTGGCGGCTATGGGGGCGGCGAGAGTTACATTCCGGACAGCGCTCGGACGGCGCGGGAGGTCGAGTCGCACAGCACGGGCACTCCGGTGTGGAAGAACCCCGGGGGCTTCGAGAAGGATGTGTTTACCTTCACGCGCGTGCGGCGGGCCCGGTCCGACTATGGCCGCGGCGGTTCCTGGGCCACGGACGCCCCGGACAGCGACCTGAATTTTTCCTACCGCCTGCAGCAGATGACCTCGCTCAAGGTCGATCCGGACGGGCGGTTTCTCTGGCTGACCGACAAGGATCTCGGCGACTATCCGTTCATCTACATGGTCGAGCCGGGCAGCCTCTACCTGACCGATCCGGAGATAGAAGCCCTGCGGAAATATCTGCTCAACGGCGGATTCCTCATGCTCGACGATTTCTGGGGCGAGGAGGAATGGGCGGGCATGGCGGACGTGATGAAGAAGGTTTTTCCGGAGCGGAATTTCACGGAGATCCCCCTAGAGCATCCCATTTACCACTGTGTCTTTGAGATCAAGTCGAAGGGCCAGGTGCCCAACATCCGGCTGGGCCAGTCGAGCCAGTACGACGGCGTCACCTGGGAACGCTACGACGCGAAAGAGGTTCACCATCGCGCGATTTTTGACGACAAGGGGCGCATGATGGTCATCGCCACGCACAACACCGACAATGGCGACGGCTGGGAGCGCGAGGGCGAGGACGACTACTATTTCCGGACGTTTTCGGAGAAGATCGCCTATCCGTTGGGGATTAATATCATTTTCTACGCGATGACCCACTGACCATGACTGTGCGCCGAAGCATTTTTTTCCGGGTGACTGCGATCCTGATTGTTGGGGTGGGCGTGAGCATCGCGCAGAACCCGGGCACCCCCAATCCCGTTCCACGGCGGGGCATGGGCGGCGGCGGGCCGCCGATGCGCGGGGGGATGGGCGGTCCCGCCGGGGGCGGAGGATTTTACCGGGGCGACGAAGCCGGCGGCTCGATCGTGCGCGGCGAGGGGAATATCCTGATCGACGAGGCCAACACCCACACGGCGCGCGAGGTGGCCTCGCACAGCACCGGCACGCCGGAGTGGAAGAATCCCCCGGGCTTCGAGAAGGACGTGTTCACGTTTGCCCGGATCATGTTCAAGCATGGCGGCGCGGCGCCACCCGGTGCGGTGGGGTGGGGGCGCGGCCCGCATCTGGGCTGGTGGGTGGATTTTCCGGACGCGGACCTCAATTTCTCCTATCGGCTCCAACAGCTCACCTCGATCCGGACCGACCCGGACGGACGGGTCATCCGGCTCAGCGATCCCACGCTGACCGACTACCCGCTGATCATGATGGAGCACGCCGGCTACATCATCCTGAACGACGTGGAGACGGTGGCGTTGCGCAACTATCTGAACAACGGCGGCGCGCTCTTCGTCAGCGATTTTTGGAGCAAGTACGAATGGGACCTGTTCGAGGCGGCGATGAAGCGGGTGCTGCCCGGCCGCACCTGGACGGAGCTCTCGATCGACCATCCCATCTTCCACTGCGTCTTCAACCTCAAGGGCCCGATCCAGCGTCTGCAGGTGCCGACGATGCAGTTCTGGAATGTCGACCACAACTGGGACAACCCCAACTCGCCGCCCCTGCAGGACCGCGACCGCGGCGTGGGTTCCGACGTGATGAGCGTCCGCGCCTGGCTCGACGACAAGGGCCGCATCATGGCCCTCGTGATCCACAACAGCGACGTGCCGGACGGCTGGGAGCGCGAGGGCGAGGACGACCGGTACTTCCGCACCTTTTCCGAAAAGATCTCCTATCCTCTCGGCGTAAACATCGTCTTCTACCTGATGACCCATTGAAATGAGCAACGCGATCCCCCCCGAACTCACTCCCTCCACCGTCCCAGCCGCCCCCGTCGACGTCTATGCCGCCGAACGCGAGACTGCCGAGAAGCTGCTCGCGGGCCGCGCGCGCATCGAGACGGAGCTGGCCAAGGTCATTGTCGGCCAGCGCGAGGTCATCGAGCAGATCCTGCTCGCCCTCCTCGCCGGCGGCCACTGTCTGATCACCGGTGCGCCGGGCCTCGCGAAGACGCTGCTCGTGAAGTCCATCGCCCAGGTGTTTCACCTGGAGTTCCGCCGCATTCAGTTCACCCCCGACCTCATGCCGGCCGACATCACCGGCACGGAGATTTTGCAGGACGCCGAGGGCGGCCGGAAGCTCACGTTCGTGCGCGGTCCGGTGTTCGGAAACATGATTCTGGCCGATGAAATCAACCGCACGCCGCCGAAGACGCAGGCCGCGCTGCTGGAGGCGATGCAGGAGCATCAGGTCACGGCCGCGGGCGTGCGCCATGCGCTGGCCGAGCCGTTCTTCGTGCTCGCCACCCAAAATCCCATCGAGATGGAAGGGACTTATCCGCTGCCCGAGGCGCAGCTCGACCGCTTCATGTTCAATGTCGTGGTGGACTACCTCCCCGAGGCGGACGAGGTGCGGGTCGTGCAGCGGACGACCGCGGGCCGCCCGGCTCCGATCGAGCCGCTGTTCACCGGGGAGGATGTGCTGCGGTTCCACGAACTGGTGCGCAAGGTCCCGGTGGCCGAGGAAATGGTGCGCTACGCCGTGCAGCTGGCCTCGGCCTCCCGCCCGCACCAGCCGAACACCCCCGATTTCGTCAATGAGTGGGTCAGCTGGGGCGCCGGCACGCGCGCCGGTCAGTTCCTCGTACTCGGAGCCAAGGCCCGCGCGCTCATCCAGGGGCGGGCGCACGTCACGGTCGAAGACATCCAGGCCCTGGCCGCGCCGATCCTGCGCCATCGCATCCTCCTCAACTACCGCGCCGAGGCCGAGGGCGTGAAGGTCGAGGATGTCATCAAGCGCCTCGTCGCCGGCATCAAGGCGCCCGTCACCGCCTGATCCCCATGGCCGTCGCGCAATCCACTCCCTCGCTCGGGTCCGCGAAACTCATCGACGCCCACACGTTGATGAGCATTCGCAGCCTCGAACTGCGGGCGCGCGCGGTCGTCGAGGGCTTCTGGAGCGGCCTACATCGGAGCCCGTATCACGGTTTCTCGGTCGAGTTCACCGAGTACCGCCAGTACACGCCGGGCGACGACCCGCGGTATCTGGACTGGAAGGTCTTCGGGCGCAGCGACCGTTACTTCATCAAGAAGTACGAGGACGAGACCAACCTCCGGTGCCATCTCCTCGTCGACCAGAGCCGCTCGATGAGCTTCGGTTCGCGCGGCCACACCAAGGCCGCCTATGCCGCGACGCTGGCGGCGACGCTCGCCTATTTTCTGCACCTGCAGGGCGACGCCACGGGCCTGCTCACTTTCGACGAGCAGGTCCGCGAATACCTGCCGGCCCGCCACCGGGCCGGTCATCTCCGCCAGCTCATGCATGCGCTGGAGCGCCCTGCGACGGGCCACAAAACCGACCTCGCGGCCCCGCTGGAGCGCATCACCTCGCTCATCCGTCGCCGCGCGCTGGTGGCGTTCGTCTCCGACTTTCTCGCGCCGATCGACCAGTTGGAGCGCAAACTCGTCGCCCTCGGGGCCTGCGGCCACGAGGTCAGTGTGTTTCAGGTGCTCGATCCCGCGGAGCAGAATCTCGGCCTCGAACGGCCCTCGGTGTTCGAGGACATCGAGACGCAGCGCACGCTCTACCTCGATCCCGCCGCCGCCCGCTACGGCTACATGAAGATGTTCGGGATGCATTGCGAGGCGCTCCGCACGATGTGCCGCAAACTCGGGATCGGCTACCACCTGGTGCCGACCGATCAGCCGTTGGAGACCGCGCTCTTCAGCTATTTGCAGGACCGCATGAAACGCGGCCGGCAGTTCCGTCCGGCCTTCCGCGGGCCGAACGGGGGAGGGACGGCATGAACTTCCTGACCCCCCTGTTTCTGCTCGGCGGCCTCGCCGTCGCGGGCCCGATCATTTTTCACCTGATCCGCCGCACGACGCGCGAGCGCACGGTGTTCAGTTCGCTGATGTTTTTGCTGCCCACGCCCCCGCGCCTGTCGAAGCGGAGTCGGCTGGAACACTGGCTCCTGCTGCTCCTGCGCTGTCTCGCCCTCGGGCTGCTCGCGCTCGGTTTCTCGCGGCCGTTTTTCAAGCAGACGCCCCTCGACGATCCGACCGCCGCGCCGCCCAAGCGGATCGTGGTGCTGGTCGATGTGAGCGCGAGCATGCGGCGGACCGGCGTGTGGGCGGCGGCCCGGGAGCGGGTCGATGCGACCCTCGCCAAGGTCGGGCCCGCGGATCAGGTGGCGCTCTATACTTTTGATCGCACGGCGACGCCGCTGCTGCCGTTTGAGGAATGGAATCGCGCGGCGCCGACCGACCGCGTCGCGCTGGCCACGACCCGTCTCGCGACCGTGTCGCCCGGCTGGGGCGGCACCCAGCTCGGGGCGGCCTTGATCTCCGCGGCCGAGGCCCTCGCGGAAAATGACGGCAAACAGACCCCCGGCCCCCGCCAGATCGTGCTTGTGAGCGACCTGCAGGCGGGCAGCCGGCTCGATTCCCTCCAGGCTTACGAATGGCCGAAGGGCGTCAGCCTCGTGGTTGAGGCGGTGAAGGCCCGCAACCCCACCAATGCCGGCCTGCAGCTCGTCGCCGACAGCGCCGACACCAGCCGCGCCGCCGAGTCCGTGGTGCGGGTGCGCGTGAGCAATTCCACCGATGCGGTGCGCGAGCAGTTCAAGCTCGGCTGGGCGCGCGCGACTGGCGAGATCGTCGGGGCGCCCATCACTGCCTATGTGCCCCCTGGCCAGAACCGGGTCATCGCCGTGCCCGTACAAAAGGACACGCCCGGACTCGACCGCATCGTGCTGACGGGGGACGACGAGGATTTCGACAACAGCGTCTTTGTCATTCCGCCCGCCCAGCAGCGGCTCAGCGTGCTCTGGCTGGGGAACGACGCGCCCGAGGATACGCGCCAGCCGCTCTTCTTCCTGCGTCGGGCCCTGTCGGATACGCCCAAGCTCGCGGTCAGCGTGGTCGCGCGCAAGGCGGACGCGCAGCTCCTGCCCGACGACGTGGCCAACGCCAGTGTCGTCTTCGTCACCGACGTGCTGCCCGCCGCGCAGGCCGCCGCCCTGCGCGAGCAGGCCCTGGCGGGCAAGACCCTGGTGTTCGCCCCGAAAAATGCCGCCGCCGCCCCCACGCTCGCCGCGCTGCTCGGCCGGGAAGGCCTCGCGCTGACGGAGGCGACGCCGACGAACTACGCGATGTTCGGCGAGATCGATTTCCAGCATCCCTTGTTCGCGCCGTTCGGCGATCCGCGCTTCAGCGACTTCACCAAGATTCACATCTGGAAATACCGGAAGCTCGACCCCGCCGCGGTGCCCAATGCGCGGGTGGTCGCGCGGTTCGACAGCGGCGACCCCGCGGTGATCGAGGCGCCGCTGGGGAAGGGCCGGCTGATCGTGCTCACGACCGGCTGGCAGCCGGAGGACAGCCAGCTCTCCGTCTCGTCGAAGTTTGTGCCCCTGTTGTGGTCGCTGCTGGAACTGGGTGGCGGGGTCTCGGCCGCGCCGTCGCAGTGGTACGTGGGCGACACCGCGCCCCTGCCGGCGGACGCGACGGAGAAGGCCGTGCCGTTCACGCAGCCGGGGATTGTCGAGACGAAGGTGGGGACGCGCACGCTGCGGTTTGCGGTCAACCTCGATGCGAACGAGAGCCGCACGGTGCCGCTCGCGCCCGACGAATTGGAACGCCTCGGCGTTCCCCTTACCCAGGCCGCGCCGAAGCCGGCACCGGCGGGGGAGAACAAGATTGTGCTCCAGGGCATCGAGGCGGAAAGCCGCCAGAAGCTCTGGCGGTGGTTCATCGCGGCGACCCTGGCCGTGTTGTTGGCGGAGTCGGCGCTCGCCGGCTGGACGGCGCGCAAAGAAACTTCAAAAACCGTGGAGGCAGTGTCATGAACAACGAATTCCTCAAAACCAAACTGCGGCGCGTCATCCGCCGTCACCAGTGGCTGGGGCTGTGGCGCAAGCTCGCGGTGTGGTGGTTCCTCTCGGCCCTCGCGACCCTCGTGCTCGTGTGGGTGCAGCATGACACGGGCTGGACCTCGGCGCTCGCGTTCCCGTTGCTCGCCGCCGTGGCCGTCGCTGTGGCCTCGGGCATCGTGATCAGGCACTTTGAGACCGCGCCGGACCTGCGCTGGGCCGCCCAGAAGATCGAGGAGGCGCATCCGGAACTGAAGGGCGTGCTGCTGACGGCCGTGCAGCAGAATCTCGCGCCCGGGGCGTCCCCCGGCTACCTGGAGCACCGGGTGTTGCAGGAGGCCATCGCGCGCAGCCAGGAGCAGAATTGGGCGCGCGTCGTGTCGCCGTCGCGCCTCGGGTGGGCGCAGGCCGCGCACGCGGCGGCGCTGATCGCCTTCGCCTTTGCGCTCGCGAACGTGCGGGTCGGTTCGCCCGAAAAGAAGCCCGGTGCGGAAAACGCCTGGCACGGCGCGGACGGGGTCGACGTGAATCCGGGCAACACGAGCATCGAAAAGGGCGACAGCCTCGTCGTGCTCGCGCGCTTTGGCCGCAACCTGCCGCCCACGGTTGCGCTGGTCGTGCATGAGCCCAACGTCGTCGCGCGCACGATCCCGCTGGTGAAGAGCCTCGCCGATCCGGTGTTCGGCGGCAGCGTGCCGGAGGTCGCCGCCGACTTCACCTATCATCTCGAATACCGGGGCGAGAAGTCCCCTGAGTTCAAGGTCACGGTGTTCGAGCACCCGCGGCTCGTGCGCGCGGATGCCGACCTCACCTACCCGGATTACACCAAGATTCCGCCCAAACACATCGAGGAAACCCGTCGCGTCAGCGCGGTCGAGGGCAGCAAGCTCGATTTCGCCCTGCAGCTCAACAAACCGGTCGCCTCGGCGCGGCTCGTGGCCCGCGATGGGAAGAAGACGGCGATTCCGCTGACCGTCACCGCGGGCAAGCCCGTGGCGCACCTGCCGGCGTTCACGCTCGTCAAGTCCCAGACCTACGATCTGCAGTTGGTGGACACCGAAGGCCGCGCCAACAAGGTCGCCTCGCCCTTCGTGATCGACGTGCAGCCGAACCGGCTGCCCGAACTCAAGCTCGTGCTCCCGCGCGGTGACGTGCGGCCCTCCGCCCTGGAAGAGATCGCGTTTGAAGGCACGGTGTTCGACGACTTCGGCGCGCCGGCGTACGGCATCTCCTACTCGATGGCCGGGGCGGAGCCGAAGTACATCGAACTCGGCCGGAACACGGCGGCGAAGGAGAAGAAGGCGTTTACCTATATGCTGAAGCTGGAGGACATCGGGGCCAAGCCCGACGATCTCATTTCGTGGCATGCATGGGCCGATGATATCGGGCCCGACGGGAAAATCCGGCGCACGAGCAGCGATCTGTTTTTTGCCGAGGTCCGGCCCTTCGATGAGATTTTCCGCGAGAGCTCGGGCATGGACTCCGAGGAGCAGCCGGGACAGCAGCAGGGCCAGGGCAACCAGACCCGCAAGCTCGTCGAACTTCAGAAGCAGATCATCAACGCGACGTGGCGCCTGCAGCGTGACGGCGTCTCCCCGAAATACACCGAGGACGCGAAGATCGTCGCAGAGTCCCAGCAGCAGGCGCTCGCGCAGGCGGAGGAGGCGATGGAAAAGGCGCAGTCGCCCCGTGCCCAGGCGGCGTGGAGCACCGCGACGTCCGAGATGAAGAAGGCGATCGACGAACTTACCAAGGCCTCGAAATCCCCCGCGCCGTTGGCGCAGGCCCTCCCCGCGGAGCAGGCGGCCTACCAGGCGCTGTTGAAGCTTCAGGCGCGCGAGACGAATGTCACCAAATCGAAGAAGGGCGGCAAGGGCGGCGGTGGCGGACAGCAGAACCAGCGGCAGCTCGACCAGCTCGACCTGACGCAGTCGGAGAACCGCTATGAGACCCAGCGGCAGGCGCAGGCGCCGCAGAACGCGGAGCGCAAGGAGCAGTTGCAGGTGATGAACCGGCTGCAGGAGCTCGCGCGCCGCCAGCAGGACTTGAACGAACGACTCAAGGAGTTGCAGGCCTCGCTCCAGGAGGCGAAGACCCACCAGGAGAAGGAAGACATCAAGCGCCGGCTGAAGCGACTGCAGGAGGAGCAGCAGCAGATGCTCGCCGACGTCGACGAGGTGCGCCAGCGCATGGACCGGCCGGAGAACCAGTCGCGCATGGCCGACGAGAAGCAGCAGCTCGACAAGACGCGGGACGACATCCAGAAGGCGTCCGAAGCCGCGGCGGAGGGCTCGGTCGCGCAGGCGCTCGCCTCCGGCACGCGCGCGCAACGCCAGCTCCAGCAGCTCCGCGAGGACATCCGCAAACAGAACTCCAGCCAGTTTGCCGACGACCTGCGCGAGATGCGCCAGGAGGCGCGCGAACTCGCGCGCGAGCAGGAAAAGATCAGCCAGCAGCTCGAGGGACTCGATGGCAAGCAGCAGCGGAAATCGCTCGCCGACACCACCGACCGCAAGGAATTGGTCGACGAACTCGCGCAGCAGAAGGAACGCCTCAACAAGTTCACCGACCGCGCCCAACAGCTCTCCGAGCAGGCCGAAAGCGCCGAGCCGCTGTTGTCGCGCCAGCTTTACGACAGCGTGCGCAAGCTCAGCCAGGAGGACGCCAACACGGTGAAGGAGACCAAGCAGCAGCTCCTGCGCGAGGGGATGCTCTCGAACGACATGCTCGACCGCCTGAAGTCCACGGCCGACCGCGAGGCCGGCGGCAAGACGCTCGATCTCGCGCGGGACATGATGAACGAAGGCATGCTGCCGCAGGCCGCGCAGGCGGGCCGCCGGGCGCGCGCCGCGACCGACGAATTGCGGCGGGGCGTCGAACGCGCCGCCGACAGCGTGCTCGGTGACGATGCGGAGCAGCTCAAGCTCGCGCAGTCCGAACTCGACAAGATCACGGATGAACTCACGCGCGAAATCGCGCAGGCGCAAGGCGACGGCAAGGACCCGAACGGTGCCCCGCAGCCCGGTGGCAAACCGGGCGAACGGTCTTCCCGCCAACGCGGGACAACCCGGAACCCAGCCCGGCCAGAACGGCCAGCCGGGCCAGGCGGGCGAGCCCGGAAAAGACGGCCAGCCCGGTCAGGGGCAGGGCGGTCAGCCCGGCCAGCAGCCGCAGCCCGGCCAGTCCACCGCCGGTGGCGGCCAGCCCGGTCAGGGCCAGAATCCGGCCGAGGGCAACCAGCCGCCCACTCCCGGTCAGCGGGACCAGCCGGGCAGTCGCGTCGCGGGTGGCGCGCGCGGCGGCAACAACCAGCCGCAGGGCGGGGCAGGGGGCGGCGGATTTAACATCAATGACATTCTCAATGGCGTGGACAACGGCGGGGCCGACGAACGCGTCGGACCCGGTCTGACCGTCGGCGGGATGTACCGCGGCGGGCCCTTCATCGGCGGAAACTTTGCGCCGTGGAACGACCGGCTGCGCGACGTCGAGGAACTGCTGGAGGCCCCCGATCTGCGGAACGCCGTCGCGGTGGCGCGCGAGCGCGCGCGGCTCCTGCGCCGCGACATGGTGCAGGACCGGAAGAAGCCCGACTGGGCGGTCGTGCAGCTCCAGATCCTGAAGCCGCTGGTCGAGGTCCGCGCCCGCGTGGCCGAGGAACTTTCCCGCCGCGACTCGAAGGAATCGCTGGCGCCCATCGACCGCGATCCGGTGCCCGCGCGTTTCGCGGAATCGGTGCGCCGCTACTACGAGGAACTCGGCAAGGACAAGGCCGCCGACACCCCGAAATGATGCCGCTGGCCGAACTCACTTTCTCCGGTTGGAACTGGCTGTGGCCGGCCGTCGGCTTCCTCGCGGTCGCCGTCTTCGTGCTCGTCTGGAGCTACCGCGCCTCGGCGTCGCAGCCGCTGCGCCGCGTCTGTTTCGCGCGGCGACGGCCTGAAGCAGATGGTCGATCCGAGCGGCATGGGCTGGCAGGCCTCGCTGGCGGAAACCTTTGATCTCCGGCGCTACGTCTTCGACGCGCGCCTGCAGGCGACCAACGATTTTCACGAGCTGACCTTCGATGGTCGGTCCACGGCGATGGGCTCGGCGTTGCGCACCCTGAGCGAGCGGTTTCAGGGCCGGCCACTCGCGGGTGTCCTGCTGTTCACCGACGGCAACGCCACCGACCTGCCCGGCGGCACGTTGCCGGACCTCAAAGGCCTGCCGCCGATCTACCCGGTCGTGATCGGCAAGAAGGACGCGGTCCGCGACATCTCGGTCCAGCAGGTGCACGTGAGCCAGAGCGCTTTCGAGGATGCGCCGGTGTCGGTCCAGGCCGATGTCTCGGCCGCGGGCTACAAGGGCCAGCCGATCGTCGCGCGCCTTGTGGATCGCGCGGGAAAAATTTTGCAGGAGAAAACCGCCGACGCCCGGGGCGACGGCGAGACGGTGGCCTTTCGGTTCCAACTGAAACCCGAGCTGCCGGGACTGTCGTTCTATCAGGTGCGCGTGGGCGCGCGGGGCGAGATGGCCTCCGCCACGGCGCCGACTCCGGTGACCGCGCCGACTCCGTCACCGACCGCCCCAGCGGCGGCGACTCCTCCTCCGGCCCCGAAAACCGAGGAGGCCACGCTGGCGAACAACGCCCGCGTCATCACCGTGGACCGTGGCCAGGGGCCGTTTCGGATCCTGTACGTCTCAGGACGCGCGAACTG
>JAPLTR010000377.1 GCA_026398065.1 Verrucomicrobiota bacterium
ACGCGCGATTTCTACCTCACCAGCATCCCGCTCGATTCCTACAACACCGAGCGCGTGGACATCTCCCGCGGCGCCAACGCCATTCTCTTCGGTCTCGGCAGTCCGGCCGGAATTATCAACAACCAGCTCAAGGTCGCCGACCTCAAAAAGACCTCCGTCAAGCTGACCGAGGCCTATGGTCGCTTCTACTCGCATCGCGAAGTCTTCGATTTCAATCAGCCGATCATACCGGGTGCCCTGGCCGTCCGCATCATCGGTCTGAATAAGCAGGAAAACTATCGGCAGGAACCCGCCTTCGAGCAGGACCGCCGCCTCTTCACCTCGTTCAAGTGGGAGCCCCAGTTGATCAAGACCGGCCTGACCCAGTTCCAGGTCAGCTACGAGGGAGGCTCAACCACCTCCAACCGCCCGCGGCCCACCCCGCCACAGGACGGCCTCTCCGCCTGGTTCGGCGTGCTCAACAAGGTCGCCATCGATCCGACCGTCCCGACTTCCGTCACGAACAACTCCTTTCTCAATGCCCAGCTCGGCGCCCCCGGCCGCTGGTTCGGCCAGGTTGCCGCGGTTTTCAACGACCCTGCCTCGGCCGCGCAGGGCGGCAATGGCGTGCCGCCGTTCATGATCGGCCGCGGCGGCGTGCCCTTCACCCAGTGGTTCGCCGTCGGCGCCTACACGGCGCAGGGCAACAACCCGAACTTCTTCCTCAACCAGCAGTACGCCCCGCCGGGCCAGGCCTACTCCGGCCTCTGGCGCTACCAGGAGCTCCGCGATCCCTCCGTCTTCAACTTCTACGACCAGCTCCTCGACGGCCCCAACAAGCGGGAGTACTCCGATTTCCGCGCGCTCAACGCCACCTTCCGCCAGACGTTCTTCCGCGACCTCGTCGGCCTCGAGGTCGCGTATGACCGCCAGACCTACAACCGGAACAATTTCGGCATGTTCGGCTACGACGCCTACACGATCTTCGTCGACATGCAGAGCAAGCTCGTCGACGGCACGCCCAACGGCAACTTTGGCCGCCCCTACGTCGCCTCCGACTCCATCGGCAACAACTACGTCGATTCCAAGCGCGAGGCCTTCCGCACCACCGCCTACGCCACGCTCGATCTGCGCAAAAAGGACGGCTGGATCCGCCACTTTGGCCGCCACGTCTTCACCGGTTCCTACACCGACCAGAGCAACGACAACCTGAACCGCAGCATCAACGGTTATAGCTATACCCTCGATCTGAACGCCTACGCCAACAACCCCACGGCCACCACCTATCCGGCCTACGCCGCGATCCATTATCTCGGGCCGTCCATCGCCAGCCGCAGTTCCGCTTCCGGCGCCAACATCTCCGGCATCACCGCCGTTCACACCCCTCAGGCCACCGGCACCGCCCTCCTCTTCGATGCCCGCATCAACCAGATGGTCCGCGCCCCCGTCACCACGATCGGCGCCAGCGACCGCGACCTCAGCAAGCTCTACTCCGGCGCCTCCAAGAATTCCAACACCACCAAGAGCAAGTCTGCCGTCTGGCAGGGCTACCTCTTCAGCGACAAGCTCGTCGGCCTCCTCGGCTGGCGTGAGGACGAGTTCGACCTCCGCGACGCCGGCCCTGCCCGCCTTGCCTCCGTCACAGGCGAAACCGATCCCTACAGTCCCACGTGGACCCTGCCGTCCACGCCCACGATCTACGCCAAGGACTCGACCCTTAGTTGGAGCGGTGTGCTCCACGCCCCGAACTTCGTGAAGCGCTGGATGCCGCGCGGCACCGATCTCAGCGTCGCCTACAACGAGGCCAAGAACTTCCGCCCCTCCTCCACCATCGCCGACGTTTACGGCCGCCCTTTCTCCCCGCCCTCCGGCCGCACCAAGGACTACGGCGTCACGATTTCCGTCCTCGACCAGAAGGTCAGTCTGCGCGTCAACCGCTACCGCACCACCCAGGCCAACGACAGCGCAACGTTCTACAACACGTTCTGGCCCGGCAACGACATTACGCGCGCGATGAACGGTCTCCGCATGGCCAACACCAACGAGAACCTCATCAACAAATGGTTCGGCTTCTCGCCCAGTGACCCGCGCTATCTCAAGCCGCGCGCCAGCCTCACCGATCCCGCCCAGGCCAACAATCTCAACCCCGGCCTGACCGCCGCCGAGACCACCGCGCGCAACCTCTGGTTCACCCAGCGTACCGCCGCCGAGTGGCTCCGCCCCGTCGATCCGCTGCTCGTGAGTTCGTGGAATTTCACGCAGGCCGCCAACGGAGGCACCTGGTCGGCCACCCGTCCGCCCAATGTCGGCAACATCGCCGACACCGTCTCCGAAGGCTGGGAGTTCGAGGGCACCGTCAATCCCACGCGCAACTGGCGCATCACCTTCAACGCCGCCATGCAGGAGGCGCAGAAGACCAACGTCGGCTCCGACTTCGCCGACTTCATCGCCAAAAATCTCCCGCTCTGGAAGGACGGCAACGGCAAGCTAGCCACCAATATCCGCGACATGGAGGGCTTCGAGGACATCACCTACTTCGGCGCCTTCGGCTCCTCGCAGCTCGGCAATCTCGCCATCGTCAACATGTACGTGCCCTACTT
Source organism: Verrucomicrobiota bacterium (assembly GCA_026398065.1). Classification (GTDB taxonomy): domain Bacteria; phylum Verrucomicrobiota; class Verrucomicrobiia; order Opitutales; family Opitutaceae; genus GAS368. The sequence goes on from JAPLTR010000377.1 coordinate 2,580, forward strand.
GAACGCCCTCGCCGCCAATGGCTCGCCCGTGCAGGAACTCCGCCGCTGGCGCTTCAATGTCGTGAGCAACTACGATTTCCGCACCGGCCCGCTCAAGGGCTGGTCGGTCGGCGGCGCCGCCCGCTGGCAGGACCGCGTCGCGATGGGTTTCCCGGTCAAGCAGAACTCCGCCGGCGCCTGGGTCTACGATGTCTCGAAACCGTTTTACGGCAGCAACGAGCTCAACTTCGACGGCTGGCTCCGCTATGGCCGCAAGATCTTCCGCGACCGCATCCGCTGGAGCGTGCAGCTCAACGTCCGGGACCTCCTGGGCAGCAATGAGCTTATCGCCGTCACCGCCCAGCCCAATGGCCAGGTCGCCAGCGCCCGCATCCCGCAGCCGAATAAGTGGACCCTCACGAACTCCTTCGAGTTTTAAGGTCTCACGAACAACCGGCCTGATTCCCTCTCGGTCGGTCCGCCTCAGGGCATGACCGCCCGATTTTTTTGCACCTTGGCGCAAGGCACTGCCCGCGTACTGTCGGTCGGATTCTTCGTCCCCTCCCCCTGATGAAATTTGTCCCACTGCTCCTCCTGCTCGCCGTTTCGCTGCCCGGCTTCTCTCAGACGCCCACCCTCAAGGTCCGTCCGCAGACCATCGACAGCAAAATCCAGATCGGCTACGGCCTCGCCATCGCCGACGTTGATGGCGACGGCAAACCCGACATCCTCCTCGCCGATGCGAAGCAGATCGTCTGGTACCGCAACCCCGGCTGGGAAAAGTTCGTGATGGCGGAAAACCTCACGCCTAAGGACAACGTCTGCATCGCCGCCCTCGACCTCGACGGCGACGGCAAGTGCGAAGTCGCCGTCGGTGCCGAATGGAATCCCAACGACACCGTCGGCAGCGGCGCCATCTTCCTCCTCGAAGCCCCCGCGGACCGCACCCAACGCTGGAAGCCCGTCCAGCTCCCGCACGAACCGACCACCCACCGCATGCACTGGATGAAAGACGAAGGCGGAAAGCCCTTCCTCGCGGTTCTGCCCCTCCACGGTCGCGGCAACAAGAACAACGCCGGCGAAGGCGTGGTGTTCCTCGGCTACCCGTGGCCGTGGAAGACCGACAGCAAGCCCTTCCCGCTCTTCGGCAAGGCCGCCTCACTTCACGCCACCCACAATTTTGACCCGATTGATGGCCACGTCGCACTCACCGGGACCGCTGAAGGCCTGCGGACCGTCGCTCTCGGAAAAACCGCTGTCGACCGTCCGAACATCGTCTCCACCAGGCCCGCCGGCGAAGCCCGCTACGGCCGCACCGGCGGAGCCAATTTCATCGCCACCATCGAGCCCATGCACGGCAACACCCTCGCCGTCTACCGCGGCACCACCGACGCAGACCGCACCTCCACCCGCCTCGTCCTCGATGAAACCCTCAATCAAGGCCATGCCCTCGCCACCGGCGATCTCCTCGGCACCGGCGGTCACCAGATCGTCGTCGGCTCCCGGGGTGCCGGCAAACCAAGCGACAAATTCGGCCTGAAGCTCTACGCCCCCAGCGACGCCACCGGCACCGCCTGGAAACTCGCCGCCGTGATCGACGACAACCAGATGGCCTGCGAAGACCTCAAGCTCGCCGACCTCAACGGCGACGGCCGCCCCGACATCATTGCCGCCGGCCGTGCCACGAAAAACGTAGTCATCTATTGGAACGAGACGCCCAAGCCCGCCAAGTAGCGGCGAGCGCCAGCGAGCCGACCCTCGTTATCCGTCATTCGGAATTCGTCATTTCCCAATCGGCCACAGCCCCATCGCCGTCATGCGTTTCTCCAGTCCGAAGCGCGTGAACAGCTTCTCCGTCTCCTCCGGCGAACGCCGTTCCGCCTTCAACGTTGTATCCGCCGCCAGCGTGCGCACGCAGTCGACGATCACCGCCGAGGACTCGTCGAGCAGCTTGGGCGAAACCTTGTCCATCGTGTCGGCGAAATCGTGATAGTAGCGCACCGATTCCCGCGGAATCGGCGCGTTAAAGGTGAGCGTCCGCACGCCCGCCAGCTGATACGGCGTGTGGTCCGACCCCACCCAGTTCGTGTTCTCCACGCCCTTCGGCAGCCGCTGCTCACCAAACGCTTTCTTCCATCTCTCCAGCGCTGGCACCAGCGAGTCGTCGCCGAGCGCATTCACGGCGATCGGCACACCCACCATATCCAGATTCAGCATCGCCACCACCGGCGTCGCGCCGAGCTTTGACGCCGCAAACCGCGAGCCGCGCAGCCCCTGCTCTTCCCCATTGAACCACACGAGTTCGACCTCGTGCTGCAGCGTCGCCCCGCGCAATGCCGCCGCCAGCGCGTAGAGTTGTGCCGTGCCGATGCCGTTGTCCATCGCGCCCTGCCCCAAGTCCCAACTGTCGAAGTGAGCGCCCACGATCAGCCGTCCTGGTGACTTCCCCGGAAAGCGCACCACCAGGTTTGCCGTCGTCACCTCGCGGCAACGTGAGCGGGTTTCCACCCGTACCCGAACCGCGGTCCCGCGCGCCAGCAGCCGCTGCAGCCAGCGCCCTTCCTCCTGCGTAACCGAGTAAATCGGTAGAGGCAGCGCCTCGCCGGCAAAGCTCCCCGTGCGCGCGAGCAACTGTCCGCCATCCTCGCGATCCAGAAAGAGCACACCCTTCAATCCGCGCGCCACCGCCCCCGCCACAATCTCGCGCGTTTGCAGCGGCGTCGTGTGCGCCAACACCCCGATCTTCTCTGTGACATCACCCGTCGGGTAGTCGGCCGGCCGGCCGTTGCCGATATCGACCGCCGCGGCTTCAAACGCCGGATGCGCCTGCGTGTAGCTGAGCGCGGCCACGCGCAAGGTGCGCGCAAACGGCGCAATCACCTCAACACGATCCGCCCCGCGCTCCCAGCCCGGCATCGTAAAGGGCACTTTCTCCGGCGCGAGCCCCAGCGCCCGCAGTTCCTCCGCGAGCCGGTCCATGGCCGCCGCGTTGGCTGCGCTCCCCGTCAGCCGCGGACCGAAATCGTCGCACAGGCTTTCGAGGAAGGCATGCGGTGTCTTTGCCGCCGGCTCCCTCCCCAGCAGTCCGCCACCGCCGATCCACAAGGCGGCGATCGCCAGCCAGGCCGCCCGCTTGCGCACACTGCCTCCACTCAATCTCCCGCGCGCCTTCATGGTACCGTCACGCTGTCCGCGATCGTCAGCGTGTTGAAATCCAACACGCGTTTCAGTTTTCCATGCGTCATCGTGAGCGTCCCGCTACCGACGTCGGCATTGAGATAAGGCCCCTTGAAAAGCGTCCACTCCTTCGCGTAGTTGAGGATCCGTCCGTCGACCTTCGGGGCGGCGCCATAAACGCATTCGATCTTCTTGCCGCGCAGCGTCGTGAACTTCACGCCCGGCTTCGGCGTCAGCTTGATCTCCAGCGGCAGGGCGCGGATCGCCGACTTGAACGCCTCCCAGTCCTTGAATTCGCTCTCCGCCGCCGCCTGCACGAGCGTGCCGTTTTTCGCGTGCGGCGAACGCAACCGCTTGCCGCCCTCGTCGAGCGGCTTCCATTCGTAGGCCGCCAGCGGCCGGTAGGCGATGTAGGTCTTCCCGCCCTGGACGAAAATCCAGCCCGACGGGTCTTCCTCGAGGCGTGCGAGGTCCTTCGAGAAGAACCCGTTCACCTGCTGGAAATTCTCCCCGGCGGGCACGTCGCTCAGTGAGATGACGGTGTCGTCCTGTTGGAAAATCTGCTCATACGGCGAACCGCCCAGGAGCTTCGCCTCGCTGATGTAGGTCGGCTTGCCCTGGAACGTCACCGCCGCCGGCATCGAGTCGGGCATCTCGGTGAAATACATCATGAGTTCGCGCGTGCTGTAGTGCGGCTGCGTCGAGAAGAGGGTGTTGTGCACCCCGCGCGGATCGGGCACCGCCCATGTCACATCCCATGAGTGCTGCTGGATCGGCTGCAGCAGGCCGCCTTGGTCGGATCCAACGGCGTAGTCCTTGGTCACATACGTGGTCTTGTAGACGGCGGGATTGCGCTCGTCGCTGTAGCGCCAGCGGTGGCGGGTCCGCTTGCGCTCCAGGTGCGTGTAGGTGCCCGCGCGGTCGGTGCCGATGCGGTAGATCACTTCGGGCAACTCGTAATTTTTCGCGGCAACGGCGAAATAGGGCCCCCAGCCGCCGTACGCCGCCGTCGGGGGACAGTTGCCCAGCATCAGCCACCCGAAGAACGAGGAGAGGCCGTTCCATTTTTCCAGCACCGTCTTGTCGTCGGTGCGTGCGTGCGAGCCGATGTAGATGCCGTTGAGCGTCTCCACCGCGTAGTCCGCCATCACGTAGTCGAGCATCATGTGACCGCGCTGCCGCATTGCCGGGTCCGCGGCCCACGTCGCGAGGTAGAGCATCGGAATCGAGTATTCGCCGATGTAGTGGGTGCAGTCATACTCGCCCTGCCCGATCGTCGTGGTCAGCTTGCTCCAGTGGATGAGGTAGTCGCGCGCTTCCTCGAAATTCTCCTGTGAGCTCTTCCCGTTGAACCACCGGTCGCCCGCTTCACCGGGCCACAGCTGCGCCATCAGGTACATCGAGGTGTAGTACATCGCCCAGTGGTTCTCCGTGTCGCCACGCAGGGGCATGTAGGTGCGCCAGGCTTCGCGCACTGCCGCCTTCGCCTCGGTCGAGAGCTGGTCCCGCCCGAGATACGAGATCGCCGTCACCGGAAACATCCAAAACATGTCGCCCGTCGGCGCCTTCATCAGCTCCACGAGCCGGGCCGAGCACAGCGCCGCGTCCTGGCCGAGCGCGAGTTTGGCCGCGATGTCCGCGAGCCCCACCGTCGCCGGATCGCCGGGTTTCGCCTGGCTCGCCCGCCACGTGATCGCCTCCTGCACCCGCGCCAGATAGGCGGCGCGTCGCAGGCTCGCGTCGGCCACCACCGTGGTCGACGGAGGCGGGGCCGTAAACGACGGCTGGGCCTGCCCGGCCAGGGCCATACCGAAAAGTCCGAAACCAAGCAGGGAGCGAATGGGGTTCATGGCGGAGGCGGCGGGTTTCATTTGCGCGGAACGAAGGAGAGGCTGAACACCGTGGCCTTTTCGAAGAACAGCGGTTTCCACGTCCGGCCGAAATCGTCCGAGACGTACACCGGCTGCAGGTGCGGCGCCGCGTAAAGCCGGCCCGGAAAATCCGGGTCCACCGCCACGCTCCACACCTGCCGGCTCGGCAGGCCCGCGGTGCGGTCCAACCAGGTCTTCCCGCCGTCCTCCGACACCTGCACGCCCGCCTCCCAGCCGCAGAGCGCGAGCCGCCGCGTGTCGGCCGGGTCGAACACGCCATTGTGCAGCGTGTGGTTCGCGGGGACGCCCGCAATCGGTTTCCAAGTGCGGCCGCCATCGTCCGACCACAGCGCGCCATTCGTCGCGGTCACGGCAAAGAACTTCGCCGGATCGTGCGGCGACTGCCGCAGATCGTAGGTCACATCGTCGGTCGCGTGCACGAGCTTCCACGTGCGGGCGCCATCCTCGGTCAGATAGATGCCCCGCTCTGTCCCGGCGAACACGCGGCCGACCTTGGTGCGGTCCACCGTGATGGTGTGCGTGTAAGCACGTTGGATACCTGCATTCATCCGTTGCCAGGTTTTCCCTCCGTCCCGCGACACGCCGATCCCGTCGGGGAGTCCCGCGTAAATGTGTTCCGGCGCGTGCGGGTCGAGCGCAAGCCCCTTCGGCTCCGTCATGTCCCACCCAGTGAGGATGCGCCACGTCTTGCCCCGGTCAGCCGAATGCACGACGCCGTTGAGCGCCGCCAGGTACAAACCGTCGCCGGACTGCGGGTCCGGGATCACTTGAAACATCCGGATATGGCTGAAACCCACGTGCTCGACCGCGACTCGGTCGGCGGACCGGTACACCCCGCTCGGCGTCGGCGCGCTGCGCCCCATCACCTGGCCCTGCCCGCTTAGCAATACGCACAGATACAGGTCGTGCTTCGTCTCCGCCGCCCGACCCGGCGTCAGTCCGGCGAAAACCAGCACCCATACCGCCGTCAGAATTGTCCGTTGTGTCATGCGCATAAAAGTCCGCTCGCCAGCCCGCATCCGGGTGTTAGCATCGATCCATGAAACTGACCCGCATGTTCTGCGGAATCCTTCTCGCCCTCGTGGCGCTCGCCCCGGCGCGCGCCGCCGCACCGACCAAGACGCCCGAGGAAATTCTCGCCTCGCTCGGCCTCGACCTGTCCATCTCGAGCCCGTCGGTCGCCAACTACGTGCCCGCCGTGCGCACGGGCAATCTCATCTTCCTGTCCGGCCACATCCCGCGCGACGCCGAGGGCAACGTCATCACCGGCAAGGTCGGCCGCGACATCGACGAGGTGGCGGCCAATACCGCCGCCCGCGCCGCCGCCCTCGCCTTGCTCTCGTCGCTGAAAAAGGAAATCGGCGATCTCTCCAAGGTGAAGCGCATCGTGCGCGTCGCCGGCTTCGTCAACGCGGTCGACGACTTCAAGGCCCAGCCCCAGGTGATCAACGGCTGCTCCGACCTGCTCGTCGCTGTGTTCGGCGCACGGGGCCGCCACGCCCGCTCCGCCCTCGGCGTCGCTTCGCTCCCGCTCGGCGCCGCCGTCGAGATCGAGATGGTCGTGGAGGTCCAGTAGCGCGCGCATCACGTTTTCTTCAGGATCGCCGCCATCGCCTCCACCAGCCGGTCGCACTCGTCCGGTCCGTTGCACAGGTGGAGGGACACGCGTACGGCATTCAGCTGTTGCTCCGACACCGGCCGGCAGCGCAGACGATGGTCCGTCAGCAGGCGCTCAAACAGTTTGTCGTACGCAATGCGTGGCGAGCGAAACGTCAGGATCGACGCGTTGATCTCGGCGTTTGCCGGCGTGAGGATTTCCAGGTCCGGCAGCCGGGCGAGCCCCGTCCGCACGCGGGCCGCCAGCGCCCGTCCCCGGGCCGCGATCCGGGCCCGTCCGATCCGCTCCTGCGTCTCCGCCGCCGCCGCCAGCGCGACGACCGCGGCTGCATTGCGCGTGCCGTACTCATGCCGCACGGTGCCGTTGACGTAAGGCAACTCGAGTGAAAGGTCGCCCTGGTCCGTCGAATAGGCCCCCACCATCACCGGCGCGACCGCGTCCAGTTTCTCGCGCCGGATAAAGAGGACGCCCGTCTCGTGCGGACCGCCGATCCACTTGTGTCCGCTGGTCGCAAACGAGTCGCAGCCCAGGGCCCGCAGCTCGAACGGAAACATCCCCGCCGATTGCGCTCCGTCGATATGAAACCAGATCCCGCGCTCGTGACACAGTTTGGCGATCGCCGCCGCCGGCATCACGATTCCGGTCGGGGCCGTCACGTGCGACACCTGCACCACGCGGGTCCGCGGGGTGATGAGCGCGGCGATGCGTGCGAGATTGCCCGCGGCATCCGTGACGTCGGGTTCGAAGGTCCGCACCACCACGCCGCGCTGCTTGTGCTGATTGATCCACGGAAACGCCCCGCCCGGATGCGCGTGCGAATCGAAGATCACCTCGTCACCGGCCTTGAGCGCGAGCCCTGCGGCGACGATGCCGTTGCCCTCCGTCGCGTTGCGGACGAAGGAAATCTCCGACACCTCGGCGCCGAGGAACCGTGCGAGCACCGTGCGCGCCTGGGTAAACAAGGCGTGCCCCGTTTCGGATTTCTCCTGCAGGTGCCGCGACGTCTTCTCGTACACGTCCAGTACGGGTCCGGCCGCCGGGCCGAGCCCGCCGGTGTTCAGATAGGAGAATCCCGGCGTCAGCAGGTACTGCGCGCGCACCGCCGCCCAGAACCGCTCCGGGTCACGATCCGAAAATGCCGGCAGGTCCGCCGCACCGGCGGCCGTGCCACCCGCCGCCAGCCCCATGGCGCCCAGCCCCAGCTGACGAAGGAAGGATTTTCGGTCGAGGTTCATGCGTTGGTGAAGGTGAGCCGGTGGTCGAGCCGCAGCGAGGAGCCGGCGGGCAGCATGCGCGTGCCGCGATGAAAAGAAAAGGCTGCGAGCGGGCTTTTCATCCGCACAAACCACGGGATCGGCCCGGTGAGGTTTTCAAAGCGGATGCGGGTGCGCCGCAAAGTGCCGTCATGCTGACAGGCCCACTCCATCCATTCGGCATTTTCCCCGTGGATCGCCGTCTCGCCCGCGCGCCGGCCCTCCGCGGTGATTCCCACCTGCGCGTCACCATGTTCGTCGAGCAGGTCTCTCGCGCCACGGAACTGCAGTCCGGTGTAGTGCGACCCGGCGAGTCTCCCGAGCGATTCGTAGTGGTCGAGCGCCAGATCGCGCCCGGAGACATTCAGCAATTCGCTGGTCCAACGCAGCGACCACTCCGCCGCCCCGGCCGTGGTCACGAGCACGCGTCGCTCATGCAGCAGTTCGCTACCCGAGCGGGGGTGACACCAGTCGAGCGTGTGCTCCAGCCGATCGGCCGTGCAAACGGTCCAGGCGCGATGGATCTGGACTCCGTGGTCACTCCGCCACTTGTAGCCGTCGGCTTCGCGGTGCGAGGGCCCGCCCCAGAAATTTGTCCCGCCGACACTCGCGATCGTCAGGCTCAGACCGTGATGCCACGGGTGGTCGTTGGGCCGGAAGTTCGTCAGCACATCGCCAGCCATCGAGCACACCGGGTGGGCATAGGGACGCGGCGACTCATTCGCCGGCGTGGCGGGGCCGAAGACGTACCGCCAGAGGAGTCCGCCATCCGTCCGCCGCACGCACAGCGCGCCGGTTCCCTCGTGCTCCAGCTGTAATGGGAAACTCATGACGTCGCCACGCTTTCGGCAAACCGCCCGCCGTTGAAGGTCCGCCTCGTCCCGTCGGGAAACACGACCTGCACGGGCGTTTCCGCCGGCGCCGCGATTTCGAGGTGAAACCGCCCGCCCTCGGTGCGCCATGCCACGTTCACGGGTCCGCGCGGCGTGCAGACGCGTCCGCTCGCATGCCTCAGTCCGCAGCGACGGGGTGCGACATTGATCGCGGCGAATCCCGGCGCCGCCGGCGTCACGCCGAGCACGCGCGTCAGAAACTCCAGCGCCGGGTGCGCACTCCACGCGTGACAGAGCGAGCGCCAGTAACTGTTTTCCTCGACGAAGGTGTCGAGGCCCGCATCGATCGACTCGTGCCACGGCCCGAGGCACTCCGGCATGCGGTCGTACCCGCCGCACAGCGCCAGGGCCTGGAAGCCCGTGTGCCACCAGAAGAACGAGCCCGGCGCCAGTTTCGCGTCCGACGGGAACCGCCGCAGCAACCGCGCGCGTTCGCGCTCACCCGCCGCCCCACAGACCACCGCCCAGGCATTGCCGTACTGGCTGACCTCCGGGCCGCCCGGTCGGTCGAAGTACAGACCTTCCACCTCCGACCAGAAGCGCGCGTGCAGTTTCCCTCGCAGCGCCTCCGCCTCCGCAGCCAGTTCCGTCGCCTCGCGCTCGCGTCCAATCAGCCGGCACAACCCCGCCGTCTCGTCGAGCGCCACGACATATTGTGCGGAGATGATGCACGTCGGCCCCGTGTCGGAGCCCGGCACCACGCCCCGCGGCCACCACGGACACCAGTCGGTGATGTTCCAAAAGGGCAGTTTCGCCGGCAGCCCGTCGGCGTCGCCATGGCGGCGGAACCAGTCGAGCACCGCGCGGAACCCCGGCAGCAGATCGCGCACCACTGCCACATCCCCGGAGCAGGCCACGTAGTCGCGTGCGCAGGTGATCCAATGCAATGACCAGGAGGGGATGATCTGCACCAGCCGCGAAGGGAACCGGCTCTGCGTCAGTCCGTCCGAGAGCCGCGACCAGTCGAAATGGTACAGGGCCTGTTTCGTGAGCCGGTAGTCGCCGGTCGTGAGCATCGCGATCTTCGAGGTGATCATCGTATCACCCGCGTACTGCATCTGCTCGTAGTACGGACAGTCCTCGAACGTCTCGTGCGAGCACAGCCGCATCGTGCGCAACGCCGCGCGCCAGATTTTTTCCAACCTCGGGTCCGAGCAGGCAAACTCCGCCGCCACCTGATACGGATACGCCGTGAAGCGATATCGCACCGCATGGATCTCCAGCGGCGCCTCTCCTGTCGTCACCGTGATCCCGATATATCGAAACGCCCGCCAATGCAGCGGCTCGAACCTTTCTTCGCGCCGTCCCGCCGGTTCCCAGCGGTCGCGCCAGCCGGAGATTTTTCCCCGGCGGTCAAAGGTCCACCCCGTGCTCTCGTCCGCGAAATGCGACGCGAGGTTGGCGAGCGGCTGCTGCCGGCCCAGCAGCTTCGCGCCCGGTGTGTTCCACGGCAGCCGCAGCGCCTCCGCGTAGGTAAGCAGTACGACGCTGCCCGCCCCGCCCGAAGTCTCGATACAGGGAAATCCGGTGGTCAGTTCGCCCACATCCAGAATCACCTCCAACGTCGTCCGCGCCGGCACGGTCACAGTTTTTGCCTTGGTCACCAGGCCGTGCCATTCCACCGACGCCTCATGGCCACCCGGCAGAAACACATCGTTGAAGGCCGCTCCCGTCGCCGCCTCTTCCAGCGCCGGAATCATCCGCGGCAGGAGCCCATAGGGGCTGGTCGGATCGCGGCGGTTCGCGAGCAACTCCGCTTTGTAGAGCACCGTCGCCGCCGGCCACGAGACGTCGTCGAACGAAACATCATTCCACCCGTCCGGAACGAACCGCGACACCCGGTGCTCGAAATAGCCCTGATAGCCCTCGAACGTCGTCTGCTCGTTTTGAAACCGGTGCGCCTTGTCCACCGCGACCCTCCATTTCGCATCCGTCGACAGATCGTCGACCGCCTCCACCCCATCCTTCGTCGCCCCCTCTTTCACTTGCCGCAGCACACCGTCCAGCACGAAGCCGCCGGCATAGGTCATCACCGAGCAGGGCGCGCCGAGCTGCGTGGGCCGGTGCGCCACGCGCGACATGTCGAGCACGAGCGCAGCGAGGACGTTGCGCCCGGTCCGCAGGTGCGGCGTCAGGTCGTGGCTCTCGTAAAACTGGTGGTTCACATCGCCCTTGGCCGGACCGCGGCCGACCAGTTCGCCATTGCAGAAAAACAGATACCGGCTGTCGCCCGACAGATGGACTTCGAGGCGCGCCGCCTTCGCCTCCGCAACGTCAAACGTCCGTCGAAACATCCGCACCTGGTAGTGCGATGGCGTCGAAGCTTCGGGCGCTGGGGCGGCGTGGGTCGCCTCCGCGGACCAGATCCACGAGGCGCGTTGGGTGAAGGGGTGGTCGGACATGCTCCGGGGGGTGCGGCGCCGGCGAGGGTGGGAATGCGACGCGCGTCTCGGGGAATAAGCTGGCGCCAAGATGAAATTCAACAACCGTTTTCATGTTTTTTCATTTCATTCATGAAAACCCCGCTCCCCACCCCCTCCCTCATCATGTGCGCGACCACCTGGTCGATGATCGGCTGGCCCTCGCCCCGCCGCGAATGGTCCGTCGCGCAAAAACTCCGGGCCATCAAAAAGGCCGGTTTCGACGGCGTCTGCGCCTTCATCACCCCCGAGATGAAGGCCCTCGCCGCCGACCTCGGCCTGCGCCTCATGAGCGGCTTCGACGCCAAGACCGCGGCCGGCGCCCTGCCCCGCCTGCGGGCCCAGCGTGATCTGGGGGTGAAATTCATCAATATCCAGCTGCTCAACCATGACACCCCGCCTGCGACGGCCGCACGCGTGGCCGTGAAACTTCTCCGCGAGTCCAAAAAACTCGGCGTGTCGGTCCACATCGAGACGCATCGCGACACCTCCACGGAGACGCCGGAGAAGTTCACCGAGTTCGCCCGGCTCTACCGGCGCGCCACGGGCGAGCTTCTTCCCGTGACTTGGGATCACTCGCACTTTGCGGTCTCCAAGCACATGCTGCCGCCCGACTACTCTGCGCGGCTGCTCGCGTGGCCCCAGCTCATCCGGCACTCGCAGATGTTTCACCTGCGTCCGTTCAACAGCCAACACTGCCAGGTGCCGGTCACCAACGGCCGCGGTGCGCTCACGCCTGAGTTCCGCGACTACGCCGCGTTTGCCGAGGATCTATTTGCCTGTTGGCTGGCTGGGCCGCGCCCCGGCAACGAACTCTGGGTCTGCCCCGAACTTGGCATGAGCCACGGCTATCATGTCAGCACCGACCCGCACGCCTGGCCCGACGCCATGCGCGCCCGCACCGAGTTGCTCGGCGCGTGGCGTCGCGCCCTCCGACGGAGCTAGTTTCCGCCGCCGCTCGGTGGGACACGCCCTCCGCCCCAGCAGTCTCTCCGTGGTCCGCCAGCCGCAAACCTCCGGCAATGCCGGAAACGGCTTGACGTATTTCAGACGTTTTCATGTTTCATTCTGAAAGTTTCATACCCCGCCCCATGTTGATTGCTGAGATCGCCAGAAAAGCGAAGGTCTCTCCGGCCACGGTTTCCCGTGCCATCAATCAGCCGTCCATCGTCGCTCCCGACAGTTTGGCCCGCATCCAGGCGGTGATGCGTCAGCACAATTACCGCCCCGCCCCGCTCGAGCGCCGCCGCGGGCCCAAGGCCCGCAAACCCGACCTGCGCAGGATCGGCGTCTGGTTCGTCGGCGCGAAGGCGAACAATCCCAGTCTGAACTGGTTTCAGGACCAGTTGCTGCAGATCCAGTCGGGCAATCCGCGCTATCGCGTCGATCTGAGCGTGCTGTTCTCCAACACACCGGACGAACTTCCCAGCCGCCTCCCCGAGGCCCAGCTTGACGGCATCATCATCCAGGGCATGGAGCCCTCGCCCGCCTGCCTCACCCGCCTCGGCAAGCTCCCTCATGTGTGGTTCATGACGCGCCGCTCCACCACGTTTGCGAGCGACTTCGTCGAGCCCAACAACGAGGAGAACGGCCAGATCGCCGCCGACTACCTCAAGCGCCGTGGGCACAAATCCGTCGCCGTGATCACGACGGACCCCGACTACAGCGCCGTCGCCCGCCGGGTGCGCGCCTTCATTCAACGCGCCGGCGAGATCGGTCTCCACGTCCATAGCATCCTCGGCACGGCGAACCCAGGCGTGAGCTACCTTGAGATTACGCACGCCAACACCGAGAACGACGCCCTCGTCCGCCGCTTCCTCGCAGCGAAACCGCGCCCGACCGGTCTCTACATTCCGGTCGATCATTTCTGCGGCTCCTTTTTCCGGTCCCTGCGCGAAGCCGGCCAGCAGGCGGGCCGAGATTTCGACACCGTGCTCGGAAATTTTAACCCCATCATCTACCACAATCTCGATCACTCCCCGGCGGCGATCGACATCAACCTGCCGACCTTGGTCCGCAAGGTCGTCGACCACCTCATGTGGCGAATCGAAAACCCCGGTGCCATCGGCCGCGTCGGTGTCACCGTTTCCCCCACCCTCATCGAGCCCAAATCCTCCGCCGTCGGCGCGATTGCCTGAACCGCGCCCCCGTTTTTCCCCATTACTTTTTTGGCACACCTCAGGGCCTCAAGCCCGAGGGTATCCTAAAATCCCCCAAACTACCTCCCATGAACCTGACACCGAATCCGTCGAGTCCGCTCGACCGAGCCAGAAAAATCGTGAGCCTGTGCCTGGCGGCCTCCATCGCCGCCGGCACGAGCTTTGCCCAAGCCCCGACCGCCGACGCCCTGCGCCGCCTGCAGGACGAAAACGCCGCACTCCGCAAACGCCTCGCCGAGCTCGAGGGCAAAGCCGCCCCGGCTCCGGCACCCGCCCCGGCTCCGGCCGCCAAGCCGATGACCACGGCCAAGGCTCCGGCCGCCCCTGCCGCAGCAATGACCCGCGATGACGGCACGATGGTGCTCTCGCCGTTCCAGGTCAGCGACGACAAGGACTACGGCTACCTGAAAACAAACTCCATCACGGCGACCCGCATCGGCACTGAGATCCAGCGCACTCCGCTTGGCATCTCGATCATGAGCTCCGATTTCCTGGCCGACACCAACATGCAGAATGTCACCGACATCATGCGCTACGTCGGTACCGGTTCAGGCGACTACAACTTCGCGATGCAACGCCCGGCCAACGGCGCGACCCCGGTCGGACAGTTTACGGTGCGCGGTTTCCAAGTAAACACGATGTTGCGCAACGGCACCCAGCGCTACACGTCGTTCAATCTCGATAACACGGACCGCGTCGAAATCGTCAAGGGACCGGCCGCCCTCTTCTTCGGTCAGGGCGCCCCTGGCGGCGTCATCAACTACGTCCTGAAGGATCCGAAGTTTGGGCAGATCCCGACGACCCTCACGTACACGACCGGCAGCGACCAGAAGCAAAAGGTCCTCCTCGATACCAACCAACAGCTCACCAAGACGACCGCCTTGCGCATCGTCGGTGCCTATGAAAACAGCGGCGGCGAACGCCGGTGGGAATACAAGAAAAACAACAATGTCACTGGCGCGATCAAGATCGTGCCTTTCGAAAATCAGAAGCTGTCGATGACCTTCCGTGCGGAATGGGTCGACCAAAAGTACAATCAGACCCGCAACAACGACTGGCTCTATCCGGACGGTTGGTTCCAAGCCTACGCCTCGCCGACCCCCGCTTTGATTGCCGCCGCCGGTCTCTCCGGCAACGCCGATCCGGTCGCCGCCTACCGCGCTCGCATCCTCAATCCCGGCGGCCAAGCCACCTGGGGTAACGACATGCGCATCGCCGCCAATGACTTTACCCTCCCGACCTACACCCGCGTCATCAAGGGCGCCTACTACCAGGACGCGAGCAACAAGCGCATCCATGACAAGGCCTTCAACTATGACGCCCGCGGTGCGATGACCCACGACTTGGTCAACACCGTCGACGCCACCATCGAAGCCTCGCCGTTCAGCTGGCTCGACGCGCGCTACGTCCTGACAAAGGACGACAATCGCTATGACTCCATCGAAGGCGCGATCACTCCCTACGCCGATGGCCGCCGCTTCAACACCATCGCCTCCGCCACTGCCGGCTACTACAAGAAGGTCACCGAACATCAGTTCGACTTGATCTTCAAGAAGGACATGCTCGGCATGAAGAACAAGGTGCTCGTCGGTGGTCTTTTCCGGGAGAACATGCAGCAGTATAACGCCAACGCCGGTGGCTCCGCGTTCCCCTTCTACGGGAACATCCCCGGTGCGGGCAATCCCCTCACCAATGTTTCCACCACCGGAGCCCTCCTTGTCCCTGTCGGCTTCCAGACCAACGTCCCGGTCAATCAGGTCATCCGCGATCGCTTCGGCAACCTGAAGAACGTGCAGCAGGTCTACACCGAGTGGGATCCGGGCGCCGAGATCCAGCCCGACGTGAAGCCGCTCACCGTCATCGACCGCACCGCGCTCGATGGCTATTACTCCCAAGATCAGGCCGGTTACATCAACTATCAGGGCCAGCTGATGGACGACCGACTGACCATCATGGGCGGCGTTCGCCGCGAGATGCACCGCGACAGCGGCCAGTATCTCACCAATAACTTCCCTTGGTTCTCCCCTCCGCCCTACGCCTACGCGAATCAGGGCACGTATCCGCCCGGAGCCTACGGCTTCGATCCCGCCTACGCCGGCGACATCGACGGCAACTGGTCCCGCATCGCCGGCACCTCGTGGATGGGCGGCGTCTCGTTTGAGCTGAAAAAGAACATCAACGTCTACGCCTCCGTCAGCAAGGTCTACAACCGCAACGGCGCCACCAATGCCGGCGGTTACTCGAAGCTTAACGTCCCCTTCATTTACGCGGGCGCGAAGGCCTTCCTTGGCAATCAGCCGTTCGTCTACAATGGCAAAACCATCAACAGCGCCGACGACCTGACCGCCGCGTTCCACGACAGCGGCGCAGACGTCCTGATCCAGCCCGAGACCGGCCGGAACATCGAGGTCGGCGTCAAGACCAGCCTGATGGACAACAAGATCGTCGGGACGCTCTCGCTGTTCCACATGTATCGCGTTCTGCGCTGGCGTACCGTGGGTCAAAAGGACATCGTCGAGGGCGCTGACGGCGAGGTCATCTGGACCCCGGTGCGCAATTTCCAGACGCTGATCAACGGCGGCTGGATGTGGACCGCGAAGACCGACAACGCGCCCACGGTGGCGAAACCCGGCTCCGCCGCATACCTGGCCTCCACCCCGGCGGCCAAGGTCGCCAGCGACATCTACTACGGCGCGCGCCTCGAAAACGTGCCCGAGTTCCGTCTGAACACGATGAGCAAGTATACCTTCAATGACGGTCCGGCCCGCGGCCTCTCCGTCGGTCTCGGGACCCGTTACTCGTCCAAGATCGTCGTCGCCCGCTCCGTGGAGTACAATCCTCTCCGTGGCGGCTTCCAGGCCGGCAACTATCTGGTGTTCGACGCCACCGTGTCGTACCCGTGGGAAATCCGTGGGTTCCGGGCCTCCACTGGCGTGAATGTGCAAAACCTTGCGGACAAGACCTACTTCGAAGGCGGCTCCACCGTCGCCTCGCCGGGCCGGACGCTGTTTATCACGAATACGCTGAAATTCTAAGCGCCAAGTCTGGCGTCAAAGGATCTTCTGCCTCCAAGGCGGCGACCATCCGGTCGCCGCCTTTTTTTTGGCCGCGCCGTCCGTCACGGTCTCAGCCCGGTCCGCTGCGGCCGCTTCGCCACCCTCTGTTCCGACTCGGAGATTGCCCGTGGCGTCATGCGTTCCTTGATGCGCTTGACCTGCATCGGCTGGTTTTCGCGCACATACCGCGACGGAGCGTCGTCCGCCTTCGCCCGCTCGCTCGCTTCCAGCAGCATTGCGAGCCCCGCGACATCGTCGCGCGGCGTGATCCGTGCCTCCGCGTGCAGTTTTCCGAGGTTGAAGAGCGCTGGCAGGTAACCGCGCTGCGCCGCGCGGCCGTACCAATGGGCCGCCTGTGCGAAATCGACCCCCACACCGAGCCCAAGTTCATGAAAGACGCCGAGGTAGTGCTCCGCCACGACCTCGCCTTCCTTGGCGAGGTCGAAATAGAGCGCAAGCGCCTTGGCCGGGTCCGGTGGTCCGCCAAGGCCGCGCGCGTACACCTCCGCCAGCCGAAACCCGGCAGGGAGGAAACCCGCTTGGTACTGCTGTTGGAAGATATCCACCGCCCGAGCCCGATTTAGTTTCGCCAACGCAGCGTCCCCCTCCGCGAGGGTGAACTCCGCGAGCTGTCCACGTTCATCCAATGCGAGCATCGGCAGATACTCCCCGTCCGGCTCCCGGCGCCAAAAATTTCCGGTCTTCCGGTAGGTCTCGAAATCGGTGAATGCCATCCGGTAGCCCCGCATCCGGATCATCGTCGGAGGTCGGTCGGGAAACGGATCCCGCTCAAAGAGACTGATCACGCTCGCATTGCGCGCCAGCAGATGCGCCGCGACTGCCGGAAAAACCGGTGATTTCCGTCCGCTCCACCCTTCGATCTCCATGGTCGCCTCAAACCGGTAAAACCACGGGGCGATAAACGGACAGATCCGGTCGATGCGCTGCGGGATGTGGCGATATGGGTAGACGCGCCACGTCCGGCCGCCGTCGTTCGACCCGGCAAACTCCACCTGGAATCGCACCGGCTCAAACGTCGCATAGAGGTAGTAGCCGTTGACGCTGCGAAATTCGCGCACGAGGTCTGCCGGTGCGGCCAGAATCCGTGGAATCTCCCCGGGCGGCAGCCCGCACGCTTTGGCAAAGTAAAAAAGCGTGAGATAGAAATGGATGCAGAGGGCGAGCCGCAGTCCGTAGAGTGGCCACGGACCCGGAATGCCCGCCGCCCCACCGGCCGCCGTCGTCGAGAGAAAACTAGCGAGCCGGCGCAATCGCAGCTTCTCCGCCGCAGCCGCGAGCATCTGGTCGTCGAGCAGCATGAACCCCTGGCCGATGGCCGCGGCATTGAGCCAGCCAAAATTGTTGGTGAGCTGGATCCCGGCCTGCAACATCACCCAAGCCACAAAGGCAAACCACCGCCCCCGTCGCCCACCCAGCACGGCGACCACCGGGGCCACCAGTTCCGCCACGAAGGTCAGCGCTATCTCCAGCAGGTGGTAGGCCTGCGGCATCTGGTGGTCCAAAAAGCCCAATATAGTCGGAAACGGACTCGTCTCGTACATCGTTTCCATCGCCGTCAGGTTGCGCCAATGCGGGTCACCGGACACGAGCTTCACGAGACCCGACTCAAACATCACCCTAAACAGCAGCCAGCGCAGCATCAGCACCGTGATTGGCCGCGGCGGCGAGGACAGCCCCAGTCCGGGCCGCCAGCCCGCCGGTGCAAATGGCACGCAGAGCAGCGCGACCTCGATCATGAGATTGTCGAGCTGTGCCGGGGAGAAGGACCGCCAGGACGACGCAAACGACAAAAAAATCAACCAGCAGCCGAAGAGCGCCATTCGCGGCCACAGGTTCAACACCAGCGCAACCGCCGCAATCAGCCCTGCCCACGCCAATACCCCGATCATGGCCGTCCCTGTATCCAGCCAAAACAGGCTGGGCGCGCGGATCAGTGCCTCCGGCATGAACGGAAACGTCTTCCGCGCCTGATCGAAGAACTCCGCGAGCTGTGCAATGCCGTTGGGCGCGATGAGTGCCCGCCCCTCGGCAAGAATGCCCGCAAAGATAGAGATGTAGACGATCCCCACCGCTCGCAGAACGATCCACCGCGTCCACAGGAAGGTCGCGTCGCCACCTACCGCGGAAAACTCCCGGAACTGCCACCATACCCTGCCAACGACGCCGACCGGAGGGATGTTTGAGCCGGACCGCAGATTCATCAGTGCACAAGATTCACGTCAGCTGAGCCCATCGACCGTCTGGTTTCGTTCAAGGCCGAACTATCTCATTTCTGTCCGAGAAATTGCTTTCCACCACGCGCGCCCGCTCAATCTTTATGGTCCTCAAACTACCCTCGTCCTGCCGGCAGTATCTCCATGAATTTTCATGGACGAGCCGGACCCTCGTCCGGTTTTTCACTCCCATGCGACTCTATCTCTTCGCCTTTTGCTTCGCGCTCCTCACGGTATCCCGTCTACCGCTCACCGCCGCCACCCCGACTGCCACCGCCCTCGTCGGCCAGTGGCGCATCGACCTCGCCCGCTCCACCGAGCTGAGCCCGTGGAAGTCTTTCGATCTCACCATCGCCCTCGCCGGCGACACCGTCACGCTGGAGCGCAAGCTCGCCTGGGGTCGCCGCGACTTCACCGATCGTCTCGTGGTCGATACCGCGAGACCCGATACTGTCGCCCCCATCGACTGGTGGGCCGACAACCGCCACCTCGGCGCCTACATCGGCGATGATCACACGCGCCGCGTCCATCCCCAGTGGCTCGACGCCGGCCGCATTCTCCGCCTGTCCACCGATCTCGTGCTCTCGACCCAACAGGGCCCCCGCACTGTCAACGTGCTGACCGATTTCAAGGTCTCCGCCAGCGGCGAGGAACTCACCCTCACCGAACTCCGCAGCACCCGCAACCGCCCCGTCGTCTACGTCTTCAAACGCCTCGCTGCCGCCACCAAATGAAACGCCTGCTCTGCACCGCCCTCACGCTGCTCGTGGTCGCTTTCGCCCCGCTCGCCGCCCAGCCCGCGCCGAAAAAGGTCGAACGCGCCCCCGCCACCGCGACGATCATCCCCCTCTCGGAAAACTGGCGCATGGACGGCGACGTGCCCGTCCACGCCCTGCTGATCTCACTGCAGGGCCTCGCCAACCGCGAGATTCCGCGCGTCTACCTCGAATATCCGAAGAACTGGCAGTGGGAAATTGTCCACCCGCTCGTCGGCTTCCTCGAAAAACGCCACGGCATCAAATTTGACCGTCTCGGCATGGACGATGCGGACGCCGCACTCGCGCGCTTCGGCCAATACGCCAAGGGCTGCGTCGTCTGGGACAAAGCCGTCCGCTCGTCCCTCATCGTCGCCTTCACCGTCGCCGGTCTCGAAGACGCGGTTGTCGTCAATGCCGACCAGCTTCCCCTTGCGCAGAAGCACGGGCTGACGATCATCACCGATCTCCGCGGCCAGTTCACCGGCCAGCCCGACCACGTGATCTATCAATGGGCGTACGATAAATACTACGCCCGTTGTTCCCGTGACTACTACGTGGTGATGGGCGGCCACGCCGGCGCCGAGATGCAGCCGGGCGTCGCCGACTTCGGCATCCGCCAGCGCGCCTTCTTCACCGATCTCTCCGCCAATCCGAAACACCCCGAGGAACTCGCGCTGCTTCGTCGCATCCTGGGCGGCCAGAATCCCGCGAGCATCGTCCTCGGCTGGCACTCCTACGGCAAGGACACCGAGGAGCAGCACACGACACTGCTTTCTGGATACGGACTGAAGATGGAGGGGCTGCACAACCTCCCGAACCTGAGCTTCAACTGCCAGTTCGGCTTCACGCCCGGCTTCAAGTTTGGGAACAACCACCGCGTGGGCCGCGGCGAGAAGCGGGTGGCCGGACCCAAGGTGTACGTGTCGTTCGTGCAGTCCGACAGCATCGGCATCGGCGTGTGGACGAAACCCGGCCGCGGCCAGCTGCCCTTCGCCTGGCAGGTGCTCATGAACTGGGCCTGGATGAACCCGCCGGCCCTGCAGTATTTCTACGAGGACAAGTCGCCCAACGACCACTTCATCGGCGGCCTCTCCGGCCCGGGCTACATGTATCCGAACCACATCCCGGCGGACCGCTTCCCGCTGCTGATGAAGGAGGCGCGCGAGCTCATGGCCGTCCTCAACGAGCACGTCATGGAGATCATGGACAACTCCGCCGC
>JAPLTR010000739.1 GCA_026398065.1 Verrucomicrobiota bacterium
GATGTCCATGCTCGCATAGTGCCGGGCCTCCTTCGGCGAGCCCGTGATCGCCACCACGCCCGCGAAGCACCAGTCGATCATGTTCTTCGAGAAATGGAGCACGAGGCGGTGCCGCTCGTTGTTCGGCAGGTCGTAGCGCTCCGGCGGCAGGCGGTCCGCGCGCGTCATCGAGTCGGTCGCCTGCGAACTGAGGAGCCAGTAGAGTTTGGTCTTCGCGTCGTAGCTCACGTGGAAGCGCATCTGCCCGCCCGGAAACGGCACGAAGAGCATCGTCTTGCCCGAGGGCGCGGTCTCCAGCTGCGTGGTCATCGACCCGTCGGCCTGCTCGACCACCTTCGCGAGCGCGGCGTAACCGGTGCCGCCCGTGTGCGCGCGCGCGAAGAGATGAAACGTATGCCCGCTCGCGTCATACCACACGTGGTTCGGGTCCGTGATCTGGACGACATTCGTTTCGAGCCACCCCATCGGTGACATTGTGCGCCGCTTCGGCGTCGTCGCCACGGGCTCGCGGTCCGGATAGCCTTGTTTGAAGAACGGCACGCCAAACATCTCCAGCGCGGGATCGTTTTGCTTGTACCCCGCGATCAGATCGGAAAACACGAGCTCACTCGCCAGCGTCCAGCTCTCACGTTTTGTCAGGTCGGCCTCCTCCCGCGCGCGCATCAGGACCGGCGCCAGCGAACCCACCGGCCACGCCTTGTTCTCCTTGCCGACGCGGCGCTCCATCACGAGATAAACGTTGCCGCGCGTGTACCAGACATTGCACGCCGACTGGTGCCAGGCCTGCCCCTTCGTCAGCGCCACCTGCTCGGTCCACGTTTCCCCGCGGTCGTCCGAGCGCGCCACCTGCAGGTCGCCGCGCTGGCCGAGGTAGTAGAGCGACTTTCCCGCCGTGAAGAGGCGGCCAAACGTCATGCGCATCTCGCCGCGCTGTGTCCAGGTCTTGCCATGGTCGTCCGAGGTGAGAATCGGCGCATATTTGGCGTTATTCGCACGGGCCGTCCCGCCCCGCTCATAGGCCGCCACCAGCCGGCCGCCAGGCAGCGCCAGGATCGACGGCGTGTAGAGCGGAACGCCCTGCGGGTCCGGGGACACGCCGACGGCGACATAGTCGTTGGCGAGCGGCCGGATCGGCTCGGCGAGGAGCGTCACGGTGCCCAACCCAAAGAGCAAGGAGGAGCGGAGAAGAGCGTTCATGGGAGTTGGTCCAACCAGCCGAGAAAGGCGTCCTTCCACCGGGCCGACTCGGGCGCCCGGCCGAGGCCGAAGCCATGCCCGCCGCTTTCGACGAGGAGCAGCTCCGCGGGCACGCCCTTTTCCTTCAGCGCCGCGGCGAGCAGTTCGCTGTTCTGCGGCGGCACCCCCTTGTCGTCCTTCGCATGGACGAGGAAAAACGG
The DNA here is from genome assembly GCA_026398065.1 of Verrucomicrobiota bacterium. Classification (GTDB taxonomy): domain Bacteria; phylum Verrucomicrobiota; class Verrucomicrobiia; order Opitutales; family Opitutaceae; genus GAS368. The sequence continues at coordinate 1,398 of JAPLTR010000739.1, forward strand.
CGGCAGCCCGGCCCTGGCCCGCCTCTCCAGCGAATACTCGGCGAGCCGCTCCGGCGTCGGCGCGGCGCCCAGCAGCTTGGTCCGGGAGCCGGCGTGGACATTCGCGCCCTCCATGCACACGACCGGGTAGAGCAGCGCCACGAAGTCGGCGCGCGTCCCGGCCGCGGCCTCGCCCATCACCCCGACGCTGCCCGCGAGGTGCCCGCCCGCCGAGCACCCGAGGATGCCGACGCGCTGCGGGTCGATGCCCCACTCCTTCGCGCGCGCCCGCACGAACTTCACGGCGGCGAACGCATCGTCCTGCGCATAGGGCAGACCGTCCTTCGTCGCCTCCGGATCGGGCAGGCGGTATTTCAACACTGCCACAGTGATGCCGCGCTCCGAAAAATACCGGCCCATCGCGTAGCCCTCCTTGTCGATGGCGACGTAGCTGTATCCACCGCCCGGACACACGATCAGCGAGACCCCGCGGTGGGCCGCCTTGGCCGGGTGGTAGACCGTGAGCGTGGGCACCGTGATCTTCTGCACCACCCGGTTGAACCCGCGGTCGTCGTAGCCGTTGTGCCGGTAGACCACCTCTTCGGTTGTCTGCGGCGTGTTGGCCGGCAACGGCGCCCGCAGGGGAAACTCCTCGATGGTCTGGGCCGCGACGCGCGCGGCCCCGAGGACCAGCGCCAGCGCGAGAACAAGGACACAGGATTCAAACCGATGCTTCAATTTCATGGGGATGGACGAAAGACGACTACGCGGAAAAGACGACCGGGACGACCGACACGTTGCACGGGGGCACGGCCAAACGCACGGCCCCTCCTCTGCGACCATGGTCGGGCCACCGGGCACCTCGCCGCGGAGGTCGGACAGGGGGAAAAAATTGGACGCATGGGGAGAACGGTTTACCGCACCGCCGCGAGATCCGGCGGCGAATCGGCCGGCGTGAGCGAACGAAAATTCTTCAGCCGGTGAAACGTGATGACGTTGGCGTCGTGGTAATTGGCCCCGCCCCACGCGGTGCGGCAGACGGCGATGAGGTCGTCGCCGTCGAACTGCCAGTCGGCATACTGGAAGCCGACCCGCGAGCCCTCCTTCACCACGGCCGAGCCGGCGGCGTAGCTCAGCAGCCGGTAGTGCTCGCGCCACTCCCGCAGGTCGGCCGACGAGGTCAGGGCCATCACGTTGCGCTGATGATGGGGGCTGTGGGTCCAGTCCGTCCCGGAGCTGAGGTTCGTGATCTTGCTGCCGAGGCTCCAGTAGCGCCGCGTCTGCGGATCGAGGCGGATCGTGAACTTCGACTCGCTCCCGATGAAGTGGAGGAAACCGCGCTCGGGGTCGAAGCGCGCGGTGCGCCCGTCGGCGGAGATCTCCAGCATCGCCGCGACCTCGAAACGCGGGATGCCCGCGGCGCTCCCGGGCAGCACGGCCGCCGCGCCGGGCGCCGGGTGCGACTCGACCCGGATGACGTTGACGATGCGGCCTTCGGGCGTGACCACGGCGTTGCCCTCCAGCCACGACGGCGTACGGACGTTGAGCCACCGGGGCTCGAACGCGATGGCGTTCGAGCGCGTCCAGCTCGCCGCGTCGAGCAGGTCGGCCTCCTCGGGGGCGGACAGCATGAAGGCGCGGAAATTCCGCGGCGCGGCCGCGTCGCCGTACTCCTCGAAGGCATGCCAGAGGCGCCCGCCCTGCGCCAGGGTCGGCGTGGGGCCACAGCCGTAGCGCCCGTCGGCCAGGAGCCCGGTCGTCGCGGACTTCGGCGAGGTCCACGTGCGGCCGCCGTCGGTCGAACGATGGATGACGATCCGCCCCTTCGTGGCGGTGACGCCGAAGTAGTACAACGCCCCGCGGTGGACGAAGAGCGACGCCCATTTCAGATCGGGCAGATCGGAGAGTTTCCGCCAGGTCAGCCCGCGGTCGCGCGAGGCGAGCACCGACGAGGTGCCGCGCGCCGGATTGGCCGGCCCGCCCCAATCGTGCCCCACCACATAGGTCCCGTCGGGCAAAATCGCGATCGTCGGCGAAGCGAGAAAGATTTTCCCGGGGTCCGGACTGGCTTCGACGACGATGCCCGGCGGCGGGCCGAGGGCCGCGGGCGCGTCGGCCCCACGCGCAGCCGACGCCAGCGCGACGAGCCAGACGACCAAGGGGAAAAGACGGTGCATGGGAGAACGCGGAAATGGCCGCTCCCGGCCTAGGGAAGAAGCCGTGGGCTGTTACCGGGAGCGACGAAGGGAAAATAGAGAACGCTCAGTTCGCGAAATCCGTCCGCGGCTTCACGAGCATGATGATGCCGACCGAGAGGAGGGCGACGCCGGCAAACACGCCGAAGATCAGGTTGAGCGGCACGTGCTGGTCGCGCAGCGCCCCGAAGATCCAGTCGCCGAAGCCGCCGAAGCTGATGCTCACGAGATCATTGATGCCGTACCCGGTGGCCCGCCACTCGGGCCGGGCGACCTGGCAGAGGATGGGCATGTTGTTGCAGTCGAAAAATCCCCAGCCGAGGCCGAACACAATCAGGCCCGCGATCGCGAACCCGAGGGTGCCGGCGTTGCCCACGCTGAACAGCGCCGGCAGGAACAGCAGCATCCCAAACGCACTCGCGAAAATGCGTCCGCGCGGCGTGTGCCGCATCAGGCGGTCGGCGAGGCCGCCGCCGATGATCGCGCCGACGAGAGACGCGATCTGCACAAAGAGGATCGCGCTGACGCCGGCCTTGCCCTGCCCGAGATTGAATTTCTCCCGCAGGATTTCCGGCATCCAGTCGCGCACCACCCAGCCGGCGATGGCCGGCAGCGTGAAGTACATGACGAGCAAAATGAAATTCCGGTTGCCGAGCAGGCCGCGGAACACGCCCTCCGTCCGCGCCGGCGCCCCTTCCGCCACCACCGGGCGGGGCGGATTGCGCAGAAACCCGATGAGCGGCAGCGCATAGACGACGCCGATCAGGCCGCACATGGAAAACACCCAGCGCCAGCCGTGCTCGGGCGAGTCGGCCGCGTAGCCCGCAAAGCCCCCGAGGATCTGCCCCACGTAGATCCCGGTCTGGTGCACGCCCACCGCCTGCGAGCGCGTCGGGCCGGTGTGATAGTCGGCGATCAAGGACAACGCGGCGGGGATGTAGAAGGCCTCGCTGATGCCCATGAGCGCCCGCGCGGTCATCAGTTCATGAAACGTCGTGACGTGCCCGGTCCACCACGTCACCGCGGACCAGACGAAGAGGCTCGCCCCGATCACGTGGCGCTTGCTGAAGCGGTCGGCGACATAGCCGCCGAAGGGGCTCAGGATCGCATAGGTCCACTTGAAACACCCGAGCACGAGGCCCCAGTCCGCGCGGTTCGCGATGGTGGGGATGTCGTGCACCATCGACGCCTTCATCGTCGCCAGCATCTGGCGGTCGAGATAGTTGAGCAGCGCGACGGGAAACAGCAGCGCCACGACAAACCACGCGTAGCGGAGGACGTTCGACGGGGGTGTCATTCGAACCGAAGGTAGGGCGACCGCGGCTTACGCCGCAACCGAAGTCGCCGGGGCCAGTTGGTGCGCCTTGAACAGCGCGCGGAGCTCCGTCACGATCTTCGCGTAGAGCGCGCGCGAAGCCGGCGAGACCACGGTCTTCGGCGCCCCGGGCCCAAAGCCACGCGCCTCGAGGCCCGCCGCCACGTTGAGCGGGAACGTGAGCTGATCGATGATCCGGCCCAGCTCGGTCATGATCGCGGCCGCGGCAGTGGCATCGCCGGCCTGTCCCTGGCGGCACACGCGGTCGATGGCGACCATCAGGTCGGGCACGATGTTGACGAGGCCGCCGATGCAGCCCGACGCGCCCAGCTTGAACACCTCCGGGAGCCGCACGTCGGCCCCCGACATCACGGCGAAGTTCTTTTCCCGGCCGAGCGCGATCAGCTCCCGGTGATAGGCAAACTCGCCCCCGCTCTGCTTGATCGCGCACATCGGCGCGCGCTCCGCAAAGGCCGCCACCGTGCCGAGGTCGATGCGCTTGCCGGTGAGTTCGGGGAAATTGTAGAGCATCACGGGCAGGCCGACGGCCTCGGCGACGTGCAGGAAATACGCGAGGATGTCGTCCTGCGACACCGGGAAGAACACCGGCGGCATGAGGGCGATGGCCGGAAGCCCGAGGGACTTCGCGTACCGGCCGAGCTCGATCGCGGCCCGGGGCCGGATGTCGGTGACATTCGCGATCACCGGCAGCGGCCCGGCCAGCTCGGCGAGGGTCGCGAGCACCTGCTTGCGCTCGTCCACCGTGAAGTGGGGAAACTCGCCCGTGCTCCCGAGGCCGAGGAAGCCCCCCACGCCGTGCCGGCGCTCAAACGCGATATGCGTCGCAAGGGCCGTGCGGTCGAGAGCGCCGCTGGCGTCGGTGGGAATCCATTGGGCGGAGAATATTCCGCTGGGTCGAAATGAGGTGGACATGGAAAAAGGACGAAAACGGAAAAACGGATACGGGCGGTCAGAGCTTTTTCGGATCGAGCACGACGTGCCGGACCTTCTGACGCTTCCAGGTATAGGTGATGTGGACCAACCCGTCGCGCGTCTGGATCACCGCTGGATAGGAATACTCACCCGGCTCGCTTTCGAGGGTCACCAGGGACTGCCAGGTCGCGCCGTCGGCGGAGAGGGCGACATTCAGCGGCGTGCGGGCCTTGGGAGTGGTGTTGTGGTTGTAAACCAGCAGATGGCGGCCGTCCGCGAGCGTGACGGCATCCGTGCCGGAGTTCGGATTGGGCAGCGACGTGAGCGCCATCGGCCCCCAGGTGCGGCCGAGGTCGGGCGAGGAGATGGTGAAGACCTTCCCCTGCCGCGTGCGGCCGACAGCCTGCAGTTTATCCCCGCCGAGAAAGAGGATGCTGGGCTGGATCGCCGAGATCGCGACGCCGTCGTGGACAAACGGGGTGCGCGTCCAGGTCTGGCCGTTGTCGGTGCTGCGCTCGAAGTACACGCGCCAGAGATTGGCCTTGTCGGGCGTCTCGTCGCTCGTGGGCGAGAGAATCGTGCCATCGGCGAGCTGCACCGGCTTGTTCTTGATCGGACCGAAAATGCCGTCGGGCAGCCGGCGGGGTGCGCTCCACGACTTGCCGCCGTCGGAGGAGGACATCACGAGGCCCCACCACGTCGCCGGGCTCGGGCCCATCTTGTAGAATAGGAGCAGCGGACCGGTGCGCGGCTGGAAGAGCACGGGGTTCCAGGTCGGCAGGCGCGACTCGCCGGGGCGCACGCCGTTGGCCACCTCGACGGGCGCGGACCAGCCGGCGCCGTCGTTGCGCGACACCCAGATGCCGACGTCGGGATCGCGCTCCTTCGTCCCGCCAAACCACGCCGCGACCAGTTTTCCCGCCGTGGGCTCGACGATGGTCGAGGCGTGGCAGGAGGGAAACGGCGCCTTTTCGTAGATGAATTCCGAACGGAGGACCGCAGCCTGGTCGGCCGCGCGGAGCGGGGCGACCAGGACGAGGGCGGAGACGAGGAGGGTGCGCAGGAGGTGCATGGGTTACTTGGCGGAGGGTTTCTTCAGGCGATAGAAGAAACCGTCTTCCGCGCCAATGAGGAGTTCGCCCGTGCTGGAGAAATACGTCGGCTTCGTGGCGTGCCCGGTGAGGACGTGGGTGCTGACCGGACCTTCATCGCGGAAACGCCACTGGCCGTTGGCATCCTGGCCGAGGTTGCGGAAGAAGTTCACGTTGGGGTTGCTGTTGAGCAAAATGTCCGGCTTTCCGTCGCTGTCCCAGTCCACGATGCAGAAGGTGCGCCGGCCGCCGCGGCCGAAGTCACCGCCGTTGAGCCGGAGGAGGCCCGACTCCTTGTTGGTGGGCTTGCCGTTGCTGTCGAAGGTGCTCGCGCCCTCGCTCCAAAACACCCGCTTCGGCGGCAACAGTTCGAGCTGGCCGTTGGCGGCGCGCCGGCGCTCGTAAAACGCGAGGTAGCCCTCGGCATCCGACATGACGAGATCGATCAGGCCGTCGCCGTTCCAGTCGATCATCTGCGGCGTCGTGCGCCACTGCGAAACGAGCTCGCGGCCCGCGGGCTTCCACCAGTTCCACGCCGGATGCGGCGTGGGCGTGCCGGGCGGCAGCGCGAGTTCCACCGGCCGGCCCGCGGCCAGGCGGGGGGCGGTGCGCGTGCCGATGTTTTTATACCAGATGACTTTTCCCCAGATGCCGTTGGTCATGATGTCGGGAAGCCCGTCGCCATCCCAATCCGCCACGCTGAGGATCGAATACCCCCACTTCGCCTCGGCCGGGCCCTGGACCGAGCCGTTGGGGCCGGCCTGCTCGCGGATGAGTTTGCCGTCGGCGCTGAGGTAGCGCGGTGCGGCCCAGCGCGTGGGATTGCCCCCGAGATTTTCGATGAATGCGATATAGCCGGCGGAATTGCCCGCGATGATATCCTCGTCGCCGTCGCCGTCCCAGTCGACGGCGTAGGGCGTAGCCAGCGCACCGAACTTCACATCCTGCGCGAACTGCCGGAAATACCGCGGCGGGAGAAACTGCGGCATGCCGTCGACCGTTTTGCCCGTGTTTTCCAGGAAGGCCACGCGCCCATCCTCGTCGCCGCAGACGATGTCGAGGTGCCCGTCGCCGTTGAAGTCCACCGCGGTCGGCGTGATCATGCAGAGGTCCATGTGCAGGCGCTCTCCGCCGATCGTCAGCTCGCGACCGGCGGCGTACACCGGTTTGGTGCGGGTGCCGGTGTTCGCATAGAACGTGAACCCGTCGCGAAACTCCCCGCAGATGAGATCAAGTTTGCCCGTCCCGCGGAAGTCGCCCCACATCGGCGAGGGCATCCCGTACGGGTCGATGTCCTTCCCTCCGGCCTGCAGGCGCACGGGCGCCGCATAGGTGGGCTTCTCCGTCGTGCCGGTGTTGCGGAGGAGGTAGACGTAGCCGCGGAGCTTGCCGCGGGTCCACTCCCCCTTCGGATTGAAGGCGCCCTCGCCGCCGGGAAGCGGCCCGAAGTCGCCCCAGAAGTCGATCCCCACCGTGACGTCCAGCGCCCCGTCGCCGTCGTAGTCCACGAGCTGCCACTGGTTCTGCCGGATATTGCCCGGCTCGGTGAGGATCTTCTCGGGAACCGCGAGCTTCGCCGGCTTGGCGAACTGCGTGTTCTTGAAATCCGGATACGTGTTGCCCCGGAAGTCGTAGATCTCCCCGCGCTTGGCCGAGGCCGTGGCGGTGACGACCGGCCGGCCCGTGACGTAGGAGATGCCGACGGACGGCGCGGATTTCCCGACGAGCACCGCGGGCTTGAAGATCGGGAGCTTCAGCTGCGGATCGATCTGGCCGCTGTTCTCGAAGAACCAGGTGCCGTTGAACGGCTTGTCGGTGCAGACGACGACGAGGTCCATCAGGCCGTCACCGTTGTAGTCCATCGGGAGCGGCCACGCCCAGAGACCCACGCCGAGGTCGACGACGGTGCCGGGGTTGTTGTGCGCAAGGCGGGGCATCGGCGCCGAATCGGCGGCACGGAGCGAGACGAGGGCCGAGGCGAGGAGCGCGAAGCGCAGGAGGGATTTCATGACGGGGTGTAAGACGAAGTCAGAAGCGACCGGTGACGCCGAAGTTGATCGCCGTGCCGTTGATGATCACGCGCTCCACCTGGTCGGGGATGCCGCGGTACTGGCCCTGCGGCTCGTTGGTGAAGTTGGCGATGTCGAGGGTGAGGCTGACGGCGGGGCGCACCTGGTAGGCGAACCCGAGGTTGGTGACCGTGCGCTTCAGCTTGTACACGTTGCGCCCGAGGCTGGCGGCCGTGTAGCTCGTGATGTAGTCGCCCGTGTAGTTGATGCCCAGCCGCGTGCTGAAGCCGCGGTGGCGCCAGGAGAGGTTCACATTGCCCGTCTGCGGGATGAAGCCCGCGACCTCGTCGGTCGAGAGCTGGGTGGTGCCGCCAAAGTCGCCATGCGTCACGATCCGCGTGTAGTTGGCCCCGAAGCCGAGGCCGCGCCACAGGCCCGGCAGGAAGGTGAACTGCTGCTGGTAGCTCAGCTCCCAGCCCTGCACGTAGGCCGTGCCGGCGTTGGAGGACGTGAGGAGGGTGTAGCCGCCGTACTCGCCACCGTAACCGTTGTCCGTCCCGGTGGGAACGGTGCCCTGCGCGAGGCCGCTCACGATGTAGTCCTTGATCTCCTTGCGGAACCAGCCGACCGAGAGGTTGCCCACCGGCTCAAAATAATAGTCGAGCGTTGCATCCCAGTTCGAGCCGCGCTGCGGCAGGAGACTGGGATTGTTGATCGTGAGGGTCTTCGCCGTGTCGTTGAACGACTCGCCGGGGACCAGGTTGGTCATCGCGGGGCGGCCGAAGCTCGTGGACCAGCTGAGGCGCGCCTTGAGGTTCGGCGTGACGTCGTGAGTCAGATGCGCGCTGGGAAACGACTTGGTGTAGCCGCCCTCGAGCTCGCGCCGGGTGCCGGCGTAATCGCGTTGCGCCGAGCCCACGGGATCGGCGGCCTGCTGCGCCGCGGTGCTGCCCTGGCGGGCCCGCACCCAGCCCCAGCTTTCGGTCTCCGTTT
>JAPLTR010000943.1 GCA_026398065.1 Verrucomicrobiota bacterium
GTGGCGTTCTTTGTGCCCCGCGCCCGGGCCGCGGCCCTCACGCTGGAAGTCGCCATCGATCCGGACGTCCCGGTCATCGTCAACGGCGACGAGGGGCGGCTGCGGCAGATCCTGACGAACCTGATCGGCAATGCCCTGAAATTCACGGAGCGCGGCAGCATCAAGGTCCACGTCTCCTGCATGCGGGGCGAACCGATCAACCAGCGCGAAACGCGCCGCGCCCTGCGGCTCTTCTTTGCGGTCGCCGATACCGGCATCGGCATCCCCCCCGAGAAGATCTCCCGGTTGTTCAAGCCGTTCAGCCAGGTCGACCTTTCCTCGGAACGCCGCCGGAGCGGCACCGGTCTCGGCCTGATCATCTCCAAGCGCCTGTCCGAACTGATGGGCGGCTCGATTTCGGTCGAAAGCAAACCGGGCGAAGGCACGACCTTCCGCTTCTCGGTGCTCACCGACTACGAGAAGGGCGACACCACGGTGCCCTTCCCGATGCGGGCGGCGCCCCCCGCCTGAACGCCGCCGGCCCCGCCCCGCCGCTCAGTAGCGGTAGTGCTCGGGCTTGTACGGCCCATCGACCGGTACCCCGAGATAGGCCGCCTGCTCCTTCGTGAGCTTGGTCAGCTTCGCCCCAATCTTCTCCAAGTGGAGCCGCGCGACTTCCTCGTCGAGGTGCTTCGGCAGGCGATAGACGCCGACTGCGTACGTGTCGCGGTTCTTCCACAAATCCAACTGGGCGAGCACCTGGTTGGTGAAGCTGCTCGACATGACGAACGACGGGTGCCCGGTGGCGCACCCGAGGTTCACCAGCCGCCCCTCGGCGAGCAGGTAGAGGCTCCGGCCGCCGGGGAACGTGTAGAGATCATACTGCGGCTTCACGTTGACGCGCTTCGCGTCGGAGGTGTTGAGGCGGTCGACCTGGATCTCGTTGTCGAAATGGCCGATGTTGCAGACGATCGCCTGATCCTTCATCTTCCGCATGTGCTCGAGCGTGATGATGTCGCGATTGCCGGTCGTCGTGACGTAGATGTCGGCGGTGCCGAGGGTGGACTCGATGGTGTTGACCTCGAAGCCCTCCATCGCGGCCTGCAGCGCGTTGATCGGGTCGATCTCGGTGACGATGACGCGGGCGCCGAAGCCCTTGAGCGAAAACGCCGAGCCCTTGCCCACGTCGCCGTAACCGCACACGCAGGCGACCTTGCCGGCGATCATGACGTCGGTGGCGCGCTTGAGACCGTCGGCGAGGGACTCGCGGCAGCCGTAGAGGTTGTCGAACTTGGACTTGGTGACCGAGTCGTTGACGTTGATGGCGGGCACGCGGAGCTTGCCCTTCTCCAGCATCTGGTAGAGGCGGTGCACGCCCGTGGTGGTCTCTTCCGAGACGCCGCGCCACTCCTTGGCGATGTTGGTCCAGCGCTTCGGGTCCTCCTTGTGGACCTTCTTGAGCGTGTTCTTGATGACCTGCTCCTCATGGGAGGACGAGGGCGTATTCACCCAGTCACTACCCTCTTCGAGCTCGCAGCCCTTGTGGATGAGGAGGGTGACGTCGCCGCCGTCGTCGACGACGAGCTGCGGGCCCTTGCCACCGGGGAAGGAGATCGCCTTCAGGGTGAGATCCCAGTATTCCTCGAGCGTCTCGCCCTTCCAGGCGAAGACGGGGGTGCCGGTCGCGGCGATCGCCGCGGCGGCGTGGTCCTGCGTCGAGAAGATGTTGCACGAGCACCAGCGCACGTCGGCGCCGAGCTCCTTCAGCGTCTCGATCAGCACCGCGGTCTGGATCGTCATATGCAGCGATCCGGTGACGCGCACGGCGGCGACCTTGCTGGTGGCCTCCCACGGAAGGCCGGTCTTGCCGAAGTGACCGTAGTTCGTAGTCTGGCGGTAGATCGGACGGAGGAGGTTGAGGTTCGAGACGATGTCGGCGGGCTTGAAGCTGAAGACCTTGCACACGGCGTCGGTGATCTGCTCGTCGGAGATGCCGAGGAGGGCGGTGCCGAAGGTCTCGACACGCACCGAGACAGGCTGCGGGTGGCCGATGGCGTAGGCGAACTGGATCTCGGCGTGCGTGGCGAGGCCCGCGGCGACGATGTTCTTCGCCACCCAGCGGCCCATGTAGGCGGCGGAGCGGTCCACCTTGGACGGATCCTTGCCGGAGAAAGCGCCACCGCCGTGACGGCCCCAGCCGCCGTAGGTGTCGACGATGATCTTGCGGCCGGTCAGCCCGGCGTCGCCGTCGGGGCCGCCGATCTCGAAACGGCCGGTCGGGTTGATGTGATAGACGGTGTTCGCGGAACATGATGCCCTGGTCGCCGGCGCCCTGCTCGGCGGTCTTCTTGCCCTTGGCCTTCTTCGCATCGACGCCCTGCGCGATGTCGGGGGACTGCTTGGTCAGATAATTGTTGATGAACACCTGGTCGGCGTGAAACACGTCGTCGTTATTTACGTAGCCAATGTCGCGGATCGCGGCACGCACGATGGCTTCGTAGTTCTTCACCATGGTTTCGCAGGCGACACGACTGGTGCGATCCTGCGCGAGGCAGGCGTCGAGCACGCTGTCGGAAATCAGGTCAGCAACTTTGTCGGGATGTCCTTCGCCGACGGACTCGGAGGAGAATACGAATGATTTGGCCATAAGATAAGAACAGGCACCAAACCCGCACTTGCACCAGCCTGCAAGTCAAAACATCAACATATACCGATTTTCTGATGTGAGGTTTAGCCAGACTGCCTCGTCCCCGGCCGACAAGGGGGTATTTCCTGGGTACTTGCATTTATGGTGAACGCTCAAGTTCCCATTGCAGTGTGCCGTTTCCACCCCACGATTATTCACTGAATGGAGCCCACCCCACCCACCGCCATGCCTTTTGACCTGAGGCAACGGAAGATTCTGATCGTGGACGACGATCGGTTGAACGTGAGGATCTTGGGCGGTATTCTCCGAGGCGAAGGCTACCTTCTCGCCGATGCCGATTCAGGTGAAACGGCCTTGGCGACATATGCCCGGTTCCTGCCCGATCTCGTCCTGCTCGATGTGATGATGCCCGGCGTGGACGGGTTTGAGACCTGCCGCCTCCTTCGCCAGACCTACGGCGAAACCTGCGCTCCCGTGATTTTCATCACGGCCAAAAGCGAGTCGGACGCCGTCGTCCAAGGGCTCGCCGCCGGCTGCGTCGACTATCTCCCCAAGCCGTTCAAGGGCAAAGAGGTCATCGCCCGTATCCGGTCACATCTGCAAAACCGGATACTTTCCGAGCAGCGCAAGCAGCTCGTGGAGCAGCTCAGCAAGGCCAACGCAGCGAAGAACCGTTTCCTGGGCATGGCCGCGCACGATCTGCGCAACCCCCTTGCGTCGATACGCGGCCTCGCTGAATTTCTCCGGGAGGGAGCCGTCGGCCCGCTTGCAAAAGAACAGATCGAGCTGGTCAACATCATACATGCGGCGAGCCAGTCGATGCTCGATCTGGTCAACGAACTGCTCGACGTCGCCACCATCGAGGCCGGTGAGCTGAAGCTCCATCGCCAGCCACACAACCTCGCCGACCTGATCGCCAAGTCGGTCGCCATGACCAATATTGAGGCCGCCAAGAAACAGACCCATGTAACCTTGGAAACCGGCGGACTCGCCCCGGTGATTCTGATCGACGCCGCGAAAATCCGCCAGGTGATCGACAATCTCCTGAGCAACGCCGTGAAGTATTCCCCGCCCGGCTCCGCCATCACGGCGACCATCCAGGCGGACCCGGGCAAGGGCACCTACGGTTTCGCGGTGCAGGACCGGGGGCCCGGGATTCCCGAGGGCGAACGCGACAAACTGTTCAAGGATTTCGGCCGCTTGTCCGTGCAGCCCACCGGCGGCGAGAAAAGCACGGGCTTGGGCCTCGCCATCTGCCGCAAGATTGTGGAGGCTCACGGTGGCACGATCTCCGCAGAGAATCTTCCGCAGGGCGGCTGCGAGTTTCGCGTCTTCCTTTCCGCCTCCCCATGAATTTTACCGGCACGGTCCTCCTCATCGACGACGAAGCGCACATCCGAAAGTATGTCGGACTGATCCTCCGTCAGCTCGGGGCGACCAAACTCCTCGAGGCGGGCAACGGCGAGGAGGGCGTCGCCGCCTACAAGCGGGAGAATCCCGACCTCGTCCTGCTCGACGTGAACATGCCGATCATGGATGGCATCGAGACACTCAAGAAGCTCCGTGAAATCGACCCGGAGTGCATCGTCGTGATGCTCACGTCCCTCGCCAACCGCCAGACCATCGACACGGCGATCGAGCTCGGCGCGGCCAACTACATCCGCAAGGACACCCCGAAGGAAGAGATCGCCAAGGCCCTGGCCGAGACCATCGACGCCTGCTTCGAACCCAACTGACTCCTCCGCCATGTGCCCCCCTCCCCCGGAATCCGACGCACCCACGCCCGTGGTCATCGCGGAGGTGCGCTACTCCCTCCCCGCGCTGCTCGCCGAACTGAAAATCGAGCGGGCCAACAGCACCTTTGCCATGGAACGGCTCGATCAGTCCGAGATCGGAAAACTTTTCAAAGCGAAACCTCTCCGCCGTGTTAAACCCAAAAAGTAGCTTTTTTCTCGGGCGCGTCCGGCAGATCCCCAATTTCGACTACCTCGCCGAGGTGACCAACCTCGCGACCCGGCACGGCGACAATCCGCTGTTCGTGCAGGCGGTGATCGACGAGAAGTTTCTCACCAAGGACGACGCGTGCCGGCACTGGGCCGACTCGATGAACGTTGCCTACGTCGATCCGTTTGCCTCGGTGATCACCGACGAGGCGATCGAAAAAATCCCGATGGAGGTCGCCCGCAAGGTGAAGGCCATCGGCCTCTACGTCCTCAACGGCGTGCTCACCGTCGCGATGGCCAGCCCGGCGGACGCCGACCTGGTCCGCCGCCTCGGCCAGATCGCGCAGATGCCGCTCAGCCCGGTCTTCGCGCTCCCGCGCGAGATCGAGGACGCCGTCGCCATCCACTACTGCACTGAAAAGGGACTGGAGGAGAGCCTCAATGAGCTCGAACGCTCCAGCCTCTTCGACAAACCCGAGATCGCCGGCGAAAAACTCGCCCAGCTCGTCGAAAACAACGCCCTCGTCCAGATCCTCGACGAGATCATCTACTTTGCGCTGCGGGAGCGCGCGAGCGACCTCCACGTCGAGGCCCAGGAGACGCACTGCCGGGTGCGCTTCCGCATCGATGGCAACCTGCGCGAGATCCTCACCTACTCCCGTAAGCTCCATCGCGCCCTCATCTCGCGCATCAAGATCCTCTGCAACCTGAACATCTCGGAAACCCGCTTTCCCCAGGACGGCCGTTTCTCGATGCCCGTCGGCAGCCAGACGGCCAATTTCCGCGTCTCCACCATCCCCTCCGCCTACGGGGAAAAGGCCGTCATCCGCATCCTCGCGATGACCGGCAAGAAAACGATGCTCACGCTGGACAAGATGATGATCTCGCAGACCATCCTCCAGCCGTTCAAGCGCCTGATCCAAAATCCGAACGGCATCATCTTCGTCACCGGCCCCACCGGCTCCGGCAAGACCACGACCCTCTACGCCGCCATCCACGAGATCAACACCCCGGGCGTCAACATCTCGACCATCGAGGACCCGGTCGAGATCCAGCTCGCCGGCGTCAACCAGAGCCAGGTCAACTCCAACATCGACCTGAAGTTCTCGACGATCCTGCGCGCCCTCATGCGCCAGGACCCCGACGTCATCCTAGTCGGCGAGATCCGCGACCTTGAGACCGCCAAGATCGCCACCGAGGCCGCCCTCACCGGCCACATCGTCTTCGCCACGCTCCACACCAACACCGCCCCCCAGGCCATCATGCGCCTGATCGAGATCGGCGTGGAGCCTTACATGGTCGCCCCGTCCATCATCGGCGTGCTCGCCCAGCGCCTCGCCGCCCGGATCTGCGAGAGCTGCAAGGAGGCTTATTTCCCGTCCCGCGAAACCCTGCAGAAGTATTTCAAGGACGAGGGCCTCACCGACGTGCCCTTCTTCCGCGGCCGCGGCTGCCAGGCGTGCCGGCACACCGGCTACAAGGGCCGCGTCGCGTTCCACGAGCTGGTCCTCATCACCGAGGAGGTCCGCACCCTGATCTCGGAACGGCGCAGCGTGCAGGAAATCACCCGCGCCGCCGCCAAGGTCGGCTACAAGCCGCTCCGCTACGACGGACTGAAGAAAGTCCTCCTCGGGCTCACCACCATCGAGGAAATCGACCAGAACACCTCGTTCGAGTGGGCGACCTGAGCGCCCGCACCGGTTCCCCTCCACTCGCAAACAACTGGCCGGAAAAAACATCCGCATTGCGCACTCCAGTTTTTCCGCGATGCTCCGATCTTAACCTCGCCGCCATGCCCGAATTTCCCGTCATCGACCCGCAGGCCATCGAGAATCTTCGATCGCTCAACCCTGACGACAACGACGAGTTCCTTCGGGAGATCGCCGGTATCTTTCTGGAGGATACCCCCCTGCGCATCGCGGAGCTCGATCAGAGCTT
>JAPLTR010000110.1 GCA_026398065.1 Verrucomicrobiota bacterium
CGACTACACCGGCGGCATCTACAACCCCAAGGGCATCGATATCAGGAAAGCTCTCACCTACATCGCCTCGCAGAAAACGCTCAAGGACTTCGACGGCGGCGACCATATTTCCAACGAGGACCTCCTGGAACTGAAGTGCACCGTCCTCATTCCCGCCGCCCTCGAACGCGTCATCACCGACAAGAATGCGAAGAAGATCCAGTGCCGCATCCTCGCCGAGGCCGCCAACGGGCCGACCACCAACGCCGCCGACAAGATCATCGATGAGCGCGGCGACATCGAGATCATCCCCGACGTGCTCTGCAATTCCGGCGGCGTCATCGTCTCCTACTTCGAGTGGCTGCAAAACCTCTCCAATTTTTATTGGAGCCGCGACGAGGTCCTGACGAAGCTCTTCGGCATCCTCGACAAGGCGAAGGACTCCGTCGACGCGCAGAAGCGGAAGTTCGGCTTCAGCCGCCGCCTCGCCGCCCTCACCCTCGGCATCCAGCGCGTCGCCGACGCCAAGGCCGCCCGCGGACTGTTCCCGTGAGCAGCCTCCACTACAATTCCGAGGACCGGGTGCCCAGCACTCCGGTCAATTCGCAGGGAGTTTTCATCGAAGGCGATACCTTGGTGGTCCCCTCGGATTTCGTGTTCCCCAAGATCTGTCTGGTCACCGGAGCCCCGGCGGACGCCGAACCCGAGCCGTTCAAATTCCGCCACACCAACGCCGGCGAGGAATGGTCGTTCGCCGTTCTCTTTGGCGGACTCGGCGGACTGCTGATGCGGGAGGCCGTGACCAAGACCACGGTCCTCCGAGTTTGCCTGAATCGGGCCACGCGTCTGCGCCGCCGCCGGTTCCTCATCGCCGCACTCGCCTCGGCCCCGGTCGGCTTTGCCTTGGCGGTCGGGCTCATCGCCCTCACGAAAAACCCCTATTGGTTTTTCCTGTTCCTCGTTTCGATTTTGGTCGCGGCGACTTTCGTCTTTCTTCGCCAGCGGGTCTTTGGTGCGAAAAAAGTCACCCCCTCGTTCGTCTGGCTGGCCGGCGTCGCCCCCTCCGTCCGCGACCACATTTACCAATCCGGCCTGCGACCCG
The DNA here is from genome assembly GCA_026398065.1 of Verrucomicrobiota bacterium. GTDB lineage: Bacteria > Verrucomicrobiota > Verrucomicrobiia > Opitutales > Opitutaceae > GAS368. Next base: position 1,082 of record JAPLTR010000110.1, read on the forward strand.
GACCGTAGGTTCCCCGCTTCCATGGACCTACGCTCCCACCCCATCCGGGCGGTGCTTTCGCTCTGTTGCCTTTTGGCGCCGCTCCTTCGCGCCGGCCCGACCGAGACCGCCATCGTCGCTGCGATGAAGCTGCCGGACGCCGCGAACTACAGCTGGTCCACCCACGTCGAGGACGACGCCCGCTCGTACAATCAGGTCGACGCCGTTTTCAAGGGCTCCGAACGCTGCGTCATCCAGACGGAGGACGGCTGGAAAACTCCCGAGGAGATCGCCTCGCTCGCCCGCGTCGATCAGCCGGCCGGGCCGGGCGGCGGCCCCGGGGGCGGGTCTTCGGGCGGCGGGTTTCCCGGCGGGCCCGGCCGGCGGGGGCGCCGCGGTCCGGGCGGCGAGCCTCCGGCCTACAGCAATCTCCAGCTCAACCTCAGCCGACCCCACGACGAGATCGGCATCATCGTGGGCAGCCACACCGAGATTCACCCCGACGGCGACCTCGTCGCAGGCACGCTCTCCGAAACCGGGGCCAAGCTCCTCCTCGTCCACCCCGGCCAGAACGAGCTCACGCCCCTCCGGGCCTCCGGCACTTTCCGGCTCTGGGTCCGCGACGGCGCCCTCGTGAAATACGAGCTCAAGCTCGACGGCACCCTCGCCGTCGAGACGCCCAACGCGCGCCGCGAGGTCGAGGTCCACCAGCGCTCCTCGACGGAGATCAGGGCCGTCGGCACCACCCGGTTCGAAATCCCCGAGGAAGCCCGGAAGAAGCTCGGCGGCTGAACGGCCCCGATTCGGTAGTTAACCATCGGATACGACCTTGCGGCGGACCTGGGAGGCGCGTGTGAACAACTCCCGCCGCCGGTGAATAACCTGTCGCGGATTGCGGTGGCGCGGACGGACGCGCCGCGCGTTATTTCCACCGATGCACGCCACCTTCCAGTCCTTCCTGCTCACGCTCTCCCTCGCCGCCGGCGCCGCGCTGGCCGGCTGCGCCTCGACGCCCCCGGAAAAGAAGCCCGACCTGCCGCCGGTCACGATGACGCCCCTGCCGCCCCTGTCGCCCACCCCACCGGCGGTCGCCGACGATCCCGTCGTACGCCCGGCCGTCACGCCCCCGCCCGCCGCCAGCGAAGCGCTTTATCACGTTCTGGCCGGTGACACCGGCTTCAAAATCGCCCGGAAATACCATCTCTCGCTCTCGGACCTGCAGGCCTTGAACCCGGGCGTACGCTGGGACCGGCTCAGGGTCGGCCAGTTGGTCCGCATCCGGTCGGAACGGTGACCTTGGCCCGGCCTGGGGAGCAGTCTCCCCGCCGGGTCCCCACATATAAACTTCCGCCCCCGTCCCGCGTCGGTCAGCCTGTCGGTCCGGCCCACCTCCGCGCGGCCGCCCCACGAAACTGCAAAGCGGCCCGCTGGGCGGCGACCAGCAGATCGGCGCCAAGATCGTGGACAACGAGATCGATTTCCTGATCTTTTTCTGGGACCCGCTGGAGCAGCAGGCCCACGACCCGGACGTGAAGGCGCTCCTCCGCATGGCCGTGGTCTGGAACATCCCGATCGCCTGCGACCGGGCCTCCGCCGACTTCATCATCTCGTCGCCCCTGATGGACACGAGCTACGATCGCCTCGTCCCCGACTACGAGGTCTACCGCAACCGCAAGGTCCCCGGCGTCGAAACCCCACCCATCCCGATCCCGTCGGTCGTGGCCGCCGGCCGCAAGTAGCGGAGGCCGTTTTGTAGGGCGTCCGTCTTGCGGACGCCTTGGCCCGAACGCCCCGGACGGCGTCCGCAAGATGCAGACGCCCTACCCGCCAAGAAAAAGGCGCGCGGATCTCCGCGCGCCCTTCCAAAGAAAACCCCTCGCTTACGGCGCCTTCTTCGTCGCCGGTGCGCCGCCGGGTGCTGCCGCCGGCTTCGGCATGTTCACCTTCTTCTCGTCGAGATTCAGCTTCAGCTCCTCGTCGGTCACGGGCGCGGAATCGATCCCGCCGGCCGGCACCTCGAGCTTGGCGAGCCACACGAGGGCGTTCAGCAGCAGGCGGCGCTGCTGGTCGTTCTGCCAGTTGGCGTGGAAATGCCCGCCCGTGAAACCAAAACCGCGCCCACCATCGGCGCGCTCCGTCGCCCACATCATCGTCTCCGGCCGGCCCTTGGCCGCCTGGATGTGCGCATAGGGGCCCTTGGGGTGGACATACGGGCCGTCGCGCACCGCGTCGGACGGCGTGGCCACGAGGACGTCTTTCACGCCGGACTTTCCGTCGCGGAAGTGCATGTTGAAATACCACTCGTCCTTCGTCATTCCTTGCCGCCCTTTTCCGCCGGCACCTCGACGGCGTAGTGCCCCAGGCCGAAGCCCACGCCCTTGCTCACCAGCGCGCGCAGCACGTCGAGCCGGTCCTTCTGGATCGCGATGTGGTTCGGACCGCCATCGGAGTAGATGAAAACGGCATCGGCCCCCTCAAACACCGAGTTGTCGTCCACCTTCTTGCCGTCGACCAGCTTCGTCGGCCAGCCGTTGGTGATGAGGACGGTCTTGAGACCGGGAACGCCCTCGAGGCGTTTCTGCAGGAGCATCGATCCGGCGCGGAACTCGTGCATCCCGGGCGGATGGCTCACCGGACCGGCGATCATCACCAGCTTGCGGTCGGCGGCGTGGACGAAGGCGGCGCCGAGGGCGAGCACCGCGATGAGGAGAACGCGAAGTTTCATAAGGGTTGGAAAGCGACAGGGGTCGATCACGCAGGGAAACCGCTGAGACGTTTGAAGGTGACGGCGGTTGCAAGGGAAGTTGAGAGGTCGCCCGCGGGGAGTCGAGCGGACATCCACGGCCTTCACGCGCGCGGGATTCTATGCTTCCACGTTGCCCGATTCCCGTTCAGTTCAGTCCAGCCCCGTCCCGTCCGCCTCATGAAAACTCTCCGCCTCGTTCCGCTGTTGCTGCTTTCGCTCCTCGTTCTCTCCCTCCGCGCCGCCGACGCCCCAGCGGCCGCGCCCCTGCGCGTCCTCCTCGCCGGCCTCGCCCACGGCCATGCCGGCGGCTTCCTCCGCCAAGCCGAGGCCGAGGTCGTCAAGCTCGTCGGCGTCTGGGAGCCCGACGACACCACCTGGGAGAAATACAAGAAAAACGCCCGCCTCGCCAACGTCACTCGTTACACCGATCTGAACGCCGCCCTCGCCCAAAGCGGCGCCGAAGCCGTCTGGGCGTTTTCCGACACGCGCGACCACCTCCCCATCGTCCGCGCCTCCGCGCCGCGGAAGCTCCCCGTCATCGTCGAAAAGCC
>JAPLTR010000676.1 GCA_026398065.1 Verrucomicrobiota bacterium
TTGGATTTGGTCGGATTTATTCGGATGAGGTCGGATTTCCCGCGGACAGCACCGAGGGGCGCGGACCAGGGCCGGGGAATACCTTGTTTGGACAAGGCGGGCACCTGACCCGCGAAACCGACCCGGTTCGCCAATCCCTCCGCCCTCCGCGTGACTCCGCGCGATCCGCCGGAGGCTTGATCTGCCTTGATCCGCCTTGATTTGGTCGGATTTGCCTGGATTGGGTGCGATTTGGCCGGAGGCCGTGGGCCGCGGTCGAACTTGGGCTGGGCAGTTGAAACGCGAAGCCCGCGGAGCACGCCGAGGCCACTCGCTTCACGGAAACCACTTTTCGCGCATCGCGTCTGGTTCGGTTTGCTCCGCGACCTCCGGGGGCTCCGCGTCTCAATCCGGTTGCGGCGAAGAATCCGGCGGGAGGTCGGATTTGGTTGGATTTACTCGGATTTGGTCGGATCTGGTCGGATTTACCCGGAGGGGGCCGGAAGCCGGGCGCGCCCGATTTGATCCCACCCGTCCGCGGTGTGGACCGGGGCGGGCTGCATCCGGGCATGCTCGGGCGCCGGCATCTGGGTTGATCCGTGTGCATGGGTGGTGATGGGAGAGAGAGATTGAGGCCAACTATGCACTTTTTTTGAAATAAAACAATTACATTAGTTGATAAAAAGAACATAATAGACCCGGGCGGCCCGAAAAACGCTCCCACGACCGCCAGGCAGGCCGCCCGCTTGCGGGCGCTCCATCGAAGTCGGACCGACCGGCGAACGCCTGCGTCCGGTGGGCGGAAGAGCGCCTGCGAGCAGGCGGCCCACCTGGCAAACCACCCGCTTGAGCGCCCCTTGGCCGCACCGTCCAAAGCGACGACGCCAACCGCCGGACGCGACGCCCGCCTACGGCGTGTAGTAGGCGCCCAGGGCGTCGACCAAAATGTTCTGCAGCTCCCGGGCGTCGATCGGGCCGTTGTGACGGTAGAGGATTTTTCCGCCCGGCGCGATGAGCACGGTGTGCGGCAGCGGGCCGGGCCACTCCGGATCGAGGGCCTTGATGAGCGCGTCGCTGTCGGCCTCCGTGTAGAGGAAATTGTTTGTCGTCTTCCCCTCGGCCTTCATGAGGCCCTTGAGACGGGCGGAGGGCACGGCGTGCTGCTTCTCCAGGAATTTCTTCGCCACCGCCTCCATCTTCGGGTCGTCCAGGCTGATCGTGACGAGCTCGAACTCGCGCGTGCTGAATCGCCGCGAATACGCCACCAGCTCGGGAAACTCCGCGACGCAGGGCGCGCACCAGGTCGCCCACACATTGACGAGGCGCAGGCGGTTCGTGGGGTTCTTCGCGAGCGCGGCGACGCCCGCGGCGTCGATCTTCGCGAGCTCGACCGGCTCGGCCTTCCATTTCTCGTCAGCTTTCGCGACGTCGTCGCGCTTGGTGTTCCACTTGGTGGAGCAGCCGGTGACCTTCGTCTGCGCGACCGTGACCGGCTGGCCCGCGAGCAGCTCGACGACGGCGTTGCGGGCATCGTGCGACTTGACGGTCTTGGGATCCTCGAAGCGCGAGTCGTCCACGTGGCCGACGTACCGGAGCTTGCGCTCACGGTCGAAGAGGAAGACGTGCGGCGTGGCGAGGCAGCCGTAGGCCTTGGCGGTCACCTGCGTGTCACCGTCGTAGAGATAGGGAAACGGGAAGCCCTGGTCGCGGGCGTAGAGCTTCATCTCCTCGTAGCTGTCGTTGTATTTGCTGTAGCCGAGCTCATCGATGCGGATGCCGTCGGGGCTGTTGGGATTGATCGCGACGACCGCGAGGCCCTTGCCGGCAAACTCCCGCGCAAAGGGCAACAGCCGCGTCTCCGCGGCGTGCGAATACGGGCAGTGGTTGGAGAGAAAAACCACCATCAGCACCGGCGCGGCCTGGAAATCGCCGAGCGTGTACGTCTTGCCGTCGATGCCGAGGAGCTTGAAGTCCGGCGCGGCGTCACCGAGCGCGAGTTTCTTGATGTCGGGATCGTGGGCGGCGGCGGGAGCGGCGCCCTTTTTCTTGCCCGGATCCTGCGCGGCGGAGAGGAGGCCGCCGCACAGCGCGGCAACGAGGAGAAAACGGAGGGGGTGCGGTTTCATGGGTGGTGGTGGGGGGAACCAAGGTGGGCGCCGGTGACGACGCCCTGGAGCGGAGGGGGAAAACGTCACGCCATCCCCGCCAGCATCCCGCGGACATAGCCGAGGGATTCGGCGAGGCCGGTGACAGGATTGCCGGTGGGCTTCTCGTACTCGAACGACACGACGCCCGCGTACTTAAGGTCGCGCAGCGTGCGGAGCATGCCGCGAATATCGAGGCGGCCCGTCCCGATCTCCACGGCGATATCCCTCGTCGCGCCGACGATCGCCTGGGTGTCCTTCATGTGGATATCGTAGAGGCGCGCGGCGTACTTGCGGAACACCGCGGAGGGATCGGCGCCGGAGCGCGCGGTGTGGCCGACGTCGATGCAGAAACCGATCCGCGCGTCGAAGCGCTCGATCTCCTTCCAGATGTGATCCGGCGAGGGGAACACCTTGTCCTCGGGACCGTGGTTGTGGATCGCGAGCTTCTGGTCGAACTCCTTCACGAACTTTTCCACGAGCGGGAGCGCGGCGGGCTCGGGTTTGCACACCATCGTGGCCATGCCGGCGGCGCGGACGTTTTCGAAGGCCTTGCGGACCTTCGCCTCGTCGTTGGGGAGATTGACGACGCCGGAGCCGGTGAGCGTGAGCCCGGCGGCCTTGAGCTTCTCGCCGACGGCGCGGCACTCCTCCACTGAGGCCGTCTCCCAATTGCAGTGGTTTTTGAAGAGCGCGATATTGGAAATGCGCAGGGATTTTACGACCGCGATGCTCTCATCGAGCGTCATCATGCGCGTGGAGTACGATGCGATGCCGAGGCGCAGACCGTGCTCGCGGCCATCGCCGGCGGGCGCGGCGGCAGGAGCCGCGGATTTCTCGGCGGCGAAGGACGACGAATTCAACAGCGGCAGGGCGAGCGCGCCGAGGGCGGCGCGGCGGAGGGCTTCACGACGGGTGAGGGAATGGGGTTGGGGCATGGTGGGCATGGTTCTGACCAAGGCAGACGCACGCCGCAAGGCCGGGGGTACGGGGAAATGTGCCTGCCAGGAAATGTAGGGCGTCCGGCTTGCGGACGCCTTCGCGCGCCCCTCCCCCTCCAAACCGCGTCCGCCCTCCGGACGCCCTACGCCTCACCCGCGCGCGCCGATCGCAAACTTCCGCAGGTACTTCAGCGCCACCTCGAACTCGTGCGGCAGCGGCGCGGTGATCGTAAACGGCTCGCGGGTCTCGGGATGCTTCAGCGTCAGCTCCGTCGCATGGAGGGCGAGGCGGTCGATCAGGGGCTTCTCCTCGTCGCGGCCCTTGTAGCGGCGCTTCAGCTCGGAGAGCAGCAGCTTGATCTCCATGTCGCCGTAAAACGGATCGTGGAGGATCGGCGCGCCCGCGGCGGCGAGATGCACGCGAAGCTGGTGCGTGCGGCCGGTGTGCGGGCGGCACTCGACGAACGCGAAGCGCCCGAACTTCTCCAGCGTGCGAAATTCCGTGAGACAGTCCTTGCCGCCGCGGCCCTTGAAGACCCGCATCCGGCCCTTCTGCCGCTCGTCCTCGCCGAGCGCGAGGTCGACATTGAAGGCGTCGGGCAGCGCGCCGCCGGCATCGCGGATCGGCGCGATCACCTTCATCGCGTGTTCGGCCGGCAGCACGACCACGAAGGCGTGGTATTTCTTTTCGACCGTCTTCGACTGAAACTGGCCGCTGAGAAAATCCAGCGCGGGCTTCGTCTTCGCACACAGCAGGAGGCCGCTCGTGTCGGCGTCGAGCCGGTGGACGTTGGCCACGCCGTGGCCCATCTTGTCATGCACCAGCGTCATGAGGTTCTCGCGCTTCTTGTCCCAGCGGTCGGGCGCGACGAGCAGCCCGCTCGGTTTGTCGAACGCGATGAGCGAGGCGTCCTCGAAGATGACAGGCGGAAGCGGCATGGTGCGCGCTGAGAAACGCGAAACGCGGCGCGAAAGTCACGCCTGCGTTTCGCCCCGGCAACGTTTCGGTGACGGGGGTGGTTTCGTTTTGCCAAGCCCGCCTGCGCCGCGCGCCGTCGTGGGGCATGGCCGTCCTGAGTCTCTCTCCTGCCCTCTCCCTCTTCGCTGCGTTCAGCCGCTTCTCGCCGGCGCAGCCGGTGCACACGTTTTTCCGCGCCACCGGCTACAAGCTCCGGCCGCCACGCCCCCTGCCCCACCCGCCGGCGGTGATCCGCGCCCAGGACGAGGTGCTGGCCCGCGGCGTCGCCGAGCCGCGCCAGCGCGCCCACCTTCTCTGCGAGCGCCGCCACGGAGCCACCCCGACGATCGTCCTCGGCGGCTTCGTGCCCAATTCGACCGAGCAGGTCTACCTCCTCCGCGGCTTCCTGCTGCGCCGCGGCAGCGTGTACTACCTCAACTACCCGCGCGGGGGATTCTCCCCCGAACTCATCTGCGCGCAGCTCGACGACCTCGTGGAGGAGCTGAACTACCTGCACGGCCAGCGCCCGGTGGTCTTCGGAGTGAGCTTTGGCGCGGGCCTCGTGCTCGACTGGCTGCGCCGGGCGCGGGCCGCCGGTCGCAATCCCGAGCTCGCGGGCGTGGTGCTCGTGAGCCCCGTGGCCTGCGCCGCCGACATCGTGGTGCCGGGCGAGGCCAAGGCCTCGACGCTCATCGGCCGCGCGCTCAAGCCCTACCTCGACAGCGGCGGCACGATCGACCCCGCCGTGATCGAGAAATCCCGCACGATCTTCGCCAAGATGTTCGAGGCCGGGGCGCAGAACCGCGAGGCCCTGCGCCTGCTGATCACGGGCGCGGAGCTGCTCCACCTGCGCGACAGCGTCCTCGGTGCGATCAAACAGCTCGACTCCGCCGGCGCCTGCGAGCGCGTCGATGCGCTCCGTGCCATGCCGCCGCTCTCGCCCTGGAGCGCGCCGGAGCAGCTCCCGCTCAGCGAGGCCCCCGCCCTCATCCTCTACGCCGAAAAGGAGACCTCCGTGCTGGCCGCCGGCTCGCCCACGCGCGTCGCCTTCGAGACCGCGCTCGGCGCGTTTTTCCCGCGGGGTGTCTTAAAAATCGTGTCATCCGAAAACACGGGGAATCCCGTGCAGCACGCCTCGCTCATCTTCCATTACTTCCAGTTTCTCCCGAAAATCGCGGCGTTCTACCGCGGGCTAAAATCGGGTAAGCTCCCGCTCGCCGCGTGAATTCGCTTGCCGCTCCCCTCCCGGCCAAGCTGCCTGAGCAGCGAACTGCTCCCATGCCGGCCTGGCCCAAAAGCGTCTACACCTTCGGTGCGAACCTGCTGACCGCGGGGGCGGAGTGGCGCCTGCGCCAGAAACGCTCCGCCCTCGGCGCGCAGAAGCGCACGTTCGATGTGCTCGTCGGCCATCTCGCCCGCACGTCGTTCTGGCAGGGCAACGGCGTGGTCGCCGGCATGAGCTACGACAGTTTTCAGGCGCGCGTGACCCCGCGCAGCTACGAGCAGTTCGCCCCCATCATCGAGCGCGTGCGCAAGGGCGAGGCCGACGTGCTCTGGCCCGGCAAATGCGCGTTCTTCGCCGTGTCATCCGGCACGACCGCCGGCCGCACGAAGTACCTGCCCGTGACCGAGGAGATGCTCGGGCATTTCCGCCGCGCGGGGCTCGACTCCCTCCTTTACTACACCGTGCGCATGAAGCACGCGGCGGTGTTCCGCGGGCGGCACCTTTTCCTCGGCGGCTCCACCGCGCTCACGCCGATGGACGACGTGAAACCCCATGAGGCCTATGCCGGCGACCTGAGCGGCATCACCGCCCTCAACCTCCCGCCGTGGGTGGAAAAGCACCTCTACGAGCCCGGCCTCGAAATTGCGCAGATGACCGACTGGCCCGCGAAGCTCGAGGCCATCGTGCAGCGCACGAGCGGCCTCGACATCACGATGCTCGCGGGCATCCCGAGCTGGGTGCTCATCCTCGCTGCGGCGCTGCGCGAGAAATCGACGCAGGGCAAACGGCGCATCAGCAACCTGCAGGGCCTGTGGCCCAACTTCGAGTGCTTCGTGCACGGCGGCGTGCCCATCGGGCCGTTTCAGGAGGAGCTCCGCGCCGCCCTCGGGCCGACGGTGAATTTCCACGAGGTTTACCCGGCGTCGGAGGCCTTCATCGCCGCGCAGGACACGGACGCCGGCCTCGGCCTCCGGCTGATGGCCGACGTGGGGGTCTTCTACGAGTTCATCCCGATGGCCGACTTCGACGAGTCGCGCCTCGACCAGCTCGGGCGCAAGACCATCCCGCTCGTCGGCGTGCAGACCGGCGTCGACTACGCCCTCGTCATGACCACCCCGGCGGGCCTCGCGCGCTACGTCATCGGCGATGTCGTGCGGTTCATCTCCACCGAGCCGCACCGTCTCGTCTACGTCGGGCGCACGAAGCTGCAGCTCAGTGCCTTTGGCGAGCACGTGATCGAGAAGGAAGTCACCGACTCGCTCCTCGCCGTCACCCGGCGCAACGGCTGGACCATCGTGAACTTCCACGTCGCGCCTGTCTTCGTGAACACGCACACCGGCCAGACCAAGGGCCGCCACGAATGGTGGGTCGAGCTGCGCCCGGGCACCGTCACCACGCCCACCGGTCCCCAGATGGCCGCCGCGCTCGATCTCGAACTGCAAAAGCTGAACGACGACTACGAGGCCAAGCGCAAGGGCGGCGGGCTCGACGCCCCGGTCGTGCGGCTGGTGATGCCCGGGGTTTTCGAGCACTGGCTCAAGTTTCAGGGCAAATGGGGTGGCCAGCACAAGATGCCGCGCTGCCGCAGCGACCGCCTCATCGCCGACGAACTCGCTCAGATCACGATGTTTGCGCGGGACTGAGCGCTCCGGAGCGAGAGAGCTCCATTTTGTCGAAAAATCCCCGCCGGCTGGCACGCGTACTGCTCATCTACATCATCCTGCCCAAAGCAGGGTTTTGGGTAGCGTGAACCGGTCGCAAGACCGGAAAGAAAAAACTGGGGCCGGCGTTAAGGGGTTATCGCCGGCCCCTCCTTTTTTCCCGAGGCAGGATCTCGGCGAGGAAGAGCGAGGTAGGGACGGCTCTCCGAGCCGTCCGCCACGATATTCGAACACGCTGCAGCCGATGAGGCTACATCCAAGGGGATTGCCGGCGGACGCCTCGGAGAGGCGTCCCTACCGCGTCCCAACTCCCGATTTCCCACTCAAACCATCACCAATACGATGGCTGCGACCATCAGGACCGCCCCCGCCAGGCGCGACAGCATCGCGCCCCGGCCCACGTGCCGCTCGCGGTTGCCAAACCAGTGGCCCACCGCCCACACCATCACGACCGCCCACAGGCCGCGTGAGCTGTAAACGATGTTGGGCGCGGTCGCCTCGTGCCAGTGGGCGAGCGTGAAGGCGAACGCCGCGATGTTGATCGCCGAGAGCAGCGCCCCGGGCGCCAGCCAGCGCCACGTCGCCGCGTCGATGTCGCGCACGGAGCCCTGAAAAAAGGGCACGAAGGCGAAGGAAAACACCCCCATCATCCCAAACATCAGCGGCAGAAACCGCCCGGCACCCCAGCCCTGCGCCCAATGCTGGACGAGCACGTCGGCCAGCGCAAAGACCACCGCGCTCGCCGTGACCGCCACGATCGTCCGGCCCACCCGCCGGTGCGCGACGCCGCCGTTCCACCCAAGCAGCAGCACGGCCACCGCACACAGGGCCGCCGCCCACCACCAGCTCGCGGGGATGGTGTCGCCGAAGAGCAGGCTCGCGATGGCGGCCACGAGAATCGACTTCGTCCCCATCACCGGCGTCGTCACCGAGATGTCGCCATAGTTGATCGCCAGATAGATCAGCAGTTGCGCGAGCGTGAACAGCAGTCCCGCCAGCGTCGGCTGCCAGAGATCCGTCCACGGGTGGTCCTGCCCGCCCAGCAGCCACATCGGCAGGAACGCCACCGCGATCGTGAGGTTCGTCACAAACGCCGCCCGCCACACGCCGAGTCCGTGCTCCGCCGCGCGCTTCATGCACAGCGCGCTGACCACGTAGAGGAACCCGCAGGCGAGCGGAATATAGAGGTGCGTCGGAAAATGCATCGTGGGCCGCCCCCACAGCCGGGGCATTCCAGCCGGGCTTCAACCTGAAACCCGGCGGGCGGCGCACACCGCCACAGTATTTTCGCCCCCCGGTGCCAGCGCAGCGGGCCGTTCCCGTCCCGACCTCACTTCAGCAGCGCGACGATTTTTTTCTCGTAATCCTCGGTGGGCTCCGCGCCGACCTTGCGGTCGCGGATCTGGCCGGTGCGATCAATGAGAAAGGTGGTGGGAATACCCTCGACGCCACCGAAGGCGGCCACGACCGCGTCATCGCCCATGACGAGCGGATAGTTGATCCCGGTCTTCGACGCGTAGGGCTTGACCACGTCCGGTCCACCTTGATCGAGCGACACGCCCACGATCACGACGCCCTCGGGGCCATACTTTTTCTGCAGTTCGATGTACCCGGGAATTTCCTCGCGGCAGGGCGGACACCAC
>JAPLTR010000623.1 GCA_026398065.1 Verrucomicrobiota bacterium
AGCGCGACCGGGCGCGGCTGCACTTCGCGCACGTGCGCGGCCTCGATCCCGAGACAGGCCCCGCCGACGCGGAACAGCACGAGCGGCCGCGTCGCCGCCTCCGCCGCGTCGCGGTCCGCCGCGCGTTCGCTGGCGAGCGCCGCCGACCGCACGCCCTCGGTGGCGAGCATCGCGTCGAGGTCGAGCACCGCCGCCACGCGTCCGCCCGTCGCGGGCGTGAAGACGCGGGAAAACAAGCCGCCATCGAGGCGCGTCTCGAGGTCGGTGATCTGGTCGGCGGAGGCCTTCGTCACCCCGAGGACCTCGTCCACCTGGATGGCGCAGCGGCCGGTCGGGTGGCGCAGCACCATCGCGTACGCGACGGGCCGGTCGGGCGGCACGCCGGCGCGGGCCACGAGGGCCGCGAGGTCGATGGTCGGGATGGGCCGCCCGCGCAATGCGAAGGCGCCCAGCACGTGCTGCGGCGCGTGCGGAAACGGGGAGACCGCGATGGGGCCGCGCACGACCTCCTCGATGAAGTCGCCCGGGATCGCCAGATCGACGGCCCCGATGCGCACCAGGCCAAGGGTGACGACTGCGCTCATGCGCGCGCGGGTCAGGCCGCCGCCCGCGTGCGGCGCGACTCGGTTTCGTGCTGGGAGACGCGGGCGAGCTGGCGGATCAGCTTCGCCACCTGCTGCGCGGAGCGCGACTGCTCCTCCGTCGCCTCGTCGATGGCGGCGATGGACTGGTTGGTCTCCACCACGCCTTCGGCGATGGCGGAAAACGCCGAGCAGGCGCGCTTCGAGATTTCGTTGCCGGACTGGACGCGGCCGAGGGACGCGGTGATGAGCCGGTCGATCTCGCGCGTGGCCTGGGCGGATTTCTCCGCGAGCCGGCGGACCTCCTCGGCCACGACCGAGAAACCCTGGCCGTGCGCGCCCGCGCGGGCCGCCTCGATCGCGGCGTTGAACGCGAGGAGGTTGGTCTGGTTGGCGATCTCGCCGATGACCTTCACGGTCTCGCAGATCTCGCCCGACGATTTCTGGATGGCCTCCATCGACTGCATGACCTCGGTGAGCGCGGTGCTGCCCTTGTCGGCCTCGGTCTGCGTGCGGTTGGCGAGCACGGTGGACTGCTTGGCGCTCTCGGAGATGGCGCGCACGGCGGCGAGCAGCTCGTCGACCTTCGCGTCCATGGCGCCGGCCTTGGTGAGGATGTCCTCCTCGCGCTGCACCTGTTCGGTGATGTTGGTGGCGAACTTCACGATCCCGCGCACGCGGCCCTCGGCGTCGAGCAGCGGGTTGTAGGTCGCCTGAATCCAGATGCGCTGCTTGAATTTGCCCAGGCGCAGGAAGCGCCCGGTGTGGAATTCGCCGCGCCGCAGCTTCACCCAGAATTCGGTGTACTCGGGCGACTTGACGTAGTCCGGATCGCAGAAGAGCTGGTGGTGCTGCCCCTCGATCTCGCGGAGCGTGTAGCCGAGCGTGGCGAGGAAGTTTTCGTTGGCCTTCAGCACGCGGCCCTCGAGGTCGAACTCGATCACGGCCTGGGCGCGGTCGATCGCGGCGACCTTGGCGGCGAGCTCCGCATGGCGCATCCGGACGGCGGTGATGTCGGTCGCAAACTTGATGACGCGGGTGACCTTGCCGTGCGCGTCGAACACCGGGTTGTAGGAGGCCTGGATCCAGAACTCGCGCCCGCCCTTGGCGACGCGCTTGTAGACGCCCGCGTCGAAATCGCCGTGGGCGAGCTTGCGCCAGAATTCGTGGTAGGCCGGGGACGACGCGTACTCGCGGTCGCAGAAGATCCGGTGGTGCTGCCCCATCAGCTCCGCGCGCTCGTAGCCGGAGGCGACGAGGAAGTTCTCGTTGACGGCCACCACGCGGCCGGCGAGGTCGAACTCGATCACGGCCTGGACGCGGTCGATCGCGGCCACCATCGCCGCGAGTTCGTGCTCGCTGCGGGCCGTGGCGCCGTTCGACGCCGGAGAAGAGGGATCTGAGTTCATAGTTGGGACCGGGTTTCCCTGACCGGCGGAGACGCGCTGTGACGCCCCGGGCGAGCTCACCAGGATTTGAGGGCAGCATCGGCGGGCGGGAGGGGTACTTGAGCGGAAAATGGCCGGGACGCGCGGTGGCACCGGTGGCGGTTGGGCCGCAGCGGTTTAGTGTGGTCACGGTAAGTACTCAGGCCGGAGCGGCGTCCGGCTGACGCGGGTGTAACTTTGGGCGGGTCTGCCGTGTACAAGGGCGAACGGGTGCACATGCTCCCGTTCGCCCCGTCCCACGCTCCATGACTCTCTGCCGCCCCTCTCTCCTCCGTCGAGCCGGACGGCCGCTTGCCCCGTGGCTCGGTCTGCTGCTCGCCACCGGCCTGCTGTTCACCCGGGCGATCGCCGGGGGGGCTGCGGCACCCCCGGCGAAGGACGAGTTTTCGCCGCTCGTGGAGCTGGCGCCGTTCGTGGTCAACGGGCAGTCGCTCGCGGTGGCGATCCATGCGCGCACCCGCGGGGACCGGCGCTACGGGGAGCAGTTTGCCGGGGGCGTCATCGGCGTCGTCGGCGAGGCCGTGACGGAGTCGACGGGCAAGGGCCTCGTGATCATCGGCGCGAAGGGCGAACCGCACCCGATCTTCGTGTTCCGCAAATTCCTCGCGCTGGCGAAGGACGGAAAACTGGACCCGGAGGTCGCGGCGCGCGGGCCGGAGCTGTCCGGGATGCTGGACCGCTGGGAGCACAGTTTTCACGAGGGCCAATCAGACGACGGGGACCGCGCGGACCGCCGCGACCACGACCACGGGGTCGACCTGGATTTTGAAAAAATCCTCACGGCGCTGCCGCTGCCGCTCACGGGCGTCGGCGCGAAGCTCTACCAGCTCGCGTGGGAGGAGAAATTCGACGAGGCGAAGGTGGAGGCGAAGTTGCGCGCGCTGCGTCCGGGCGACCTGGAGCGCCGCGAGCTGTTCCGGGCGTATGACTGGGTGTTCTATCTGCCGCCGAAAGGCGCCTTTGACCGCGTGCTCGACGAGATCATCGCCGACGCGCTGAAGCAGGCGGAGGTCGGGTTCTTCGCCCGGGTCGCCGTGAAGGGGGCGTTGGTGGTGCTGAAACCGAAGATCCGCCGCGCGATCGAGGCGATGCGTCAGGGCATGATGTTCCGGACGGTGGTCCGGGCGCGGACACCCTATGGCGACGACGAGGTGTCGGCGCTGACGGACGCCTACCTCGGGGTGTTCATGCCCGACGAGAAATCGTCCGGCGGCTCCGATCACGAACGCGCCGTGAAGGCCGTGCGCGACCGGCTGCGACTGAACGCGGAGAAGGCGGCGAAGACGAAAGCGGCGGAGCCGCCGGCGCCCGTGCCGGTCGAGGCGGCGCGGCCGGAGAAGACGCCCTGACGGGAGGGAGGTCGCTCCGGGGCCCGAGGTCGGCGCGGAGTTGGGCTAACAGGCTGCGCGGCGGGCTCAGGCTCCGTGGTGGAAACGGTGCCGTCCCGCGGGCACAAAAAAACCGCCACGGGGCGCGTGGCGGTTTTCGAACGCGGCCCGGTGGGCCGGACGGAAGATTATTTCGCGGCGAACTTGCGGCGGAAGCCCGCGAGGCCGATCAGCGAGGCGCCGAGGAGCATGACGGTCATGCTGCCATC